>JANMDH010000327.1:0-1518 GCA_031376195.1 Gemmobacter sp.
CCAACCAACAAACCTTGCCCCCACCCCCCAATCGGCGCATACGCCCCCCAACCCGAACCAACCCCAAGGCCCACCCCATGGACTATTCCAAATCCGGCAACCCCAAAACCGCCCGCAATGAAACCCGCCATCAGGAACGCAAAGCCAAAGGCGACGCTCCCACCCCCGGCGGACGCGCCACCAAGGCCGAGCTGCTGGCCCGGATGAAAGCGATGGCCGAGGCTAAAAAGCAGGGTTAAGCCGCCCACCAAGGGAACCGTCCGCCACCCGCCGCGTTATCCTGCGTAACAGACACAGGAGATCACCCCATGAAAGGCATTCTCGCCTGGGCCATCGGTATACCGATCCCGATCATCATCATTCTGTATTTCGCCGACGTCTTCTGATGGGCGGGGGCAAACAGCCCCCCTCTCAGACCACCCGTTCCACCATCATCTTCTTGATCTCGCCAATCGCCTTCGCCGGGTTCAATCCCTTCGGGCAGGTCTTGGTGCAGTTCATGATCGTGTGACAACGATACAGTTTGAACGGATCTTCCAATTCATCCAGTCGCTGTGGCGTCGCTTCGTCCCGGCTGTCGATAATCCAGCGGTAGGCATGCAGCAACGCCGCCGGCCCCAGGTATTTATCCCCGTTCCACCAGTAACTCGGGCAGGATGTCGAACAACACGCGCACATCACGCATTCATACAATCCGTCCAGCTTGCCCCGATCCTCGATCGACTGCCGCCATTCCTTCGCCGGGCTGTTCGTCTTTGTCTCCAGCCAGGGCATGATCGACGCGTGCTGCGCATAGAAATGCGTCAGGTCCGGGATCAGATCCTTGATCACCGGCATGTGCGGCAGCGGATAGATCTTCACATCCCCCTTCACATCGTCCAGCCCGTACAGGCAGGCGAGCGTGTTGATCCCGTCGATGTTCATCGCACAGGACCCGCAGATGCCTTCCCGGCAGGACCGCCGGAAGGTCAGTGTCGGGTCGATCTCGTTCTTGATCTTGATCAGCGCATCCAGAACCATCGGCCCGCAGGTATCCGTATCCAGAAAATACGTATCCACCCGGGGGTTTTCGCCATCCTCCGGGTTCCAGCGATACACCATCACCTTGCGCACGTTCGTCGCACCCTCAGGCCGGGGCCAGGTTTTCCCGGTGCGTATCTTGGAGTTTTTCGGCAAGGTGAACTGAACCATGGGATGCCTCTGCGCTGCGACGTTTCTCGCACCGGTTCTGACAGAGTTTGCGGGATGATCAAGGCTTGTCGTCCGCAAACGCCCCGGCGCGTCAACACGTCACTGGCGGCCCCCTATCGCGTCCAGTCCGCCCGCTGATACAGCGGCACCGTGGGAAACTGCCCCGTCTTTTGCGTGACACAGGTTTCATAAATCTGCGCCGGGTCGCGCCCCGTCAGATAATCGCTGCTGATCGCCACGTCAAAATCGCTGACGGCACCCCCCGTACCCACGCCCAGCGCAATCGAACCGCGCGGCCCGGATGCAAGGCGCGCCCGCTCAAAGCAT
>JANMDH010000343.1:0-1994 GCA_031376195.1 Gemmobacter sp.
GGAATCCCTCGTCAAAGAAGTCGGGATCGAGGCAGCCTGCGAATTACCGGACGGTCCAAGGCCACCTTGGGGCGCTATTATTCCGACAGCGACGAACATGAAGACCGCTTCATGCCGATTGATGTCGTGGCCCAACTGGAAGGGGCCGCGAAATTCCCGCATGTCACGGCGGCACTCGCCGACCTGCGTGGTATCACGATGGCCTATGATATCGAAAAACGCAACGCGCCGTCATCAACGGTAAACAACGACGTCGTGGCCCTGGCCCAGCGTTTCGGGATGCTGATGGCGGAATACAACATGGCCATCGGCGATGGCAAAATCACCATCAACGAGGCAAAGCGTCTGCTGCGCGAAACCCTCGCCATTCAGCAGGTTCTGCTGGATATGAAACTGAACCTGGAAGAAGAGGCAGGCTGACGCCCGCCCCTGTCACTTTGCGTGACGCTGGCCTTACGCCACCGCCCCCTTGCTGATCCGGTTAGCGCCACCCGGACGCCGGTTGCCGCCTGCGCGGATCGGGGTTCCCCCGCCGCCCATCGGGCGTGCCGGTTTGTGCTGCTTGGCCGCTGCCGGTTTGCCTTGCGGTTTGCCCTGTGGTTTGCCTTGGCTTCCACCCCCCGGTTTGCCCTGCGCGCGGCCTTGACCCCGACCCCGCGCCTGCCCCTGTTTCGGCACCGCCGCCACGATATCCGCCGCCCACGCAGCACCGCCCACCACCGGGATCGGCTTTTTCAGCATCTTTTCAATCGCCTGCAATTCGCCCATTTCGGCAGGCGCGCAGAACGCCACCGCCGTCCCTTCGGCCCCGGCCCGCGCCGTCCGCCCGATCCGGTGCACATAGTTTTCCGGGACGTTCGGCATGTCAAAGTTATAAACGTGCCGCACCCCCGGAATATCGATCCCCCGCGCCGCCACATCCGTCGCCACCAGAACATCCAGATCCCCGCCCCGGAATTCGGTCAATGTCCGGTCCCGCTGGTTCTGGCTTTTGTTGCCATGGATCGACCCCGCCTTGAACCCCCAGGTCACCAGCAGCTTCATCAGTTTTTCTGACCCATGCTTTGTCCGCCCGAACACCAGCGCCTGTTCGCCCACATGCGTTTTCAGATACCCTTCCAGCAGCCGCGCCTTGTCACCCTGCGGCGTGAAATAGACGCCCTGCACGATCTTTTCCACCGGCTTGCCCGGCGGTGCCACCTGCACCTTCACCGGATCGCGCAAATACGTCCCCGCCAGTTCCTCGATATCCTTCGGCATTGTCGCGCTGAACAGCATCGTCTGCCGCTTCAGCGGGATATGCTTTGCGATCTTCCGCAGGCTGTGGATGAACCCCATGTCCAGCATGTGATCCGCCTCGTCCAGCACCAGATAGCCGCACTGTTCCAACGACAGCGCATTCCGCTCCAGCAAATCGATCAACCGCCCCGGTGTCGCCACCAGAACATCCGTCCCCTTGCCCAGCTTTTCCGTCTGCTTGAAGATCGACGCCCCCCCCACCACGGTCGTCACCTTGCACGGTGTCCCCTTCGTGAACACCTCAAGGTTTGTCGCAATCTGCACCACCAGTTCGCGCGTCGGCGCAAGGATCAGTGCCCGCACATTGCGCGGCCCCGGCGGGTGCCCGATATCCAAAAGGCGGTGCAAAAGCGGCAGCCCGAACGCCGCCGTCTTGCCCGTTCCCGTCTGGGCCAGCCCCATCAGGTCACGCCCCTGCATGATATAGGGGATAGCCTGCACCTGAATGGGTGTCGGCATGTTCAGCGTGGTCTTGGCCAGCGCCGTAATGATGCGGGGCGAAAGCCCCAAGTCTGCGAAAGTCGTCATGATATCTTTCCGGGCAGCACAAAGCGACCCAAGCGGGGCCGCACCTGGGCGACCAATCGGGGGCACCGAACCCTCGCCCCCGGCTGATGCCGATGGGCCGTGCGCGGCGCGGAACCCCTGCGTGATGGTGGGAACCTGTGGCCGGGTCTGTCCTTGAACAAGGGCTG
>JANMDH010000352.1:0-12069 GCA_031376195.1 Gemmobacter sp.
GTCTTTATCCTGCGCCATCATTGCCGCGTTCAAGCCAGCGACAAGCCCCTGTGCAGCCGCCTCTTCATATCAAGTTGTTCCAATGATCTGTCCGGCAAGAAACATACCCTTGATCTGTTTCAGCTCAAGCGTTGGACGCAAGCTACGTGGATCAAAAAAATCATACTCAATCGCATAGCCAACCTGAATGATTCGGGCCTGCTCAAGCCCGCGAATTGACCGCACATAGAGTTCCTGAATATCAGCAGGCAGGGATGATGAAATACCGTTCGGATAGACGGTTGTATCGTCCAGTCCTTCCGGCTCCAAAAAGACCTGGTGTGAATCCTTCTCGGAAAACCGAACAACCTTGTCTTCGATTGACGGGCAGTAACGTGGTCCAATCCCCTCGATGTGACCACCGTACATGGCCGAAAGTTGCAGATTTTTTCTGATGATGTCGTGTGTTTGCTGGTTCGTGTGAGTGATCCCGCAACTGACTTGCCGCACCGCCGGTATCTTGTTCAAGAACGAGAACATGACAGGCCGATCATCGCCTGGCTGCATTTCGAGGCATGACCAATCAATCGTTGCGCCATCAAGCCGTGGTGGAGTGCCCGTTTTAAGCCGCCCTCGAGGCAGCCCAAGATCGATCAGCCTTTGCGCAAGACGTATTGCAGCCGGATCGCCTACCCGACCGCCGGAAGCACGACTTTGTCCAACATGCATGACACCGTTCAGGAAAGTCCCAGACGTCAAAACAACTGCACGGGCACGAATTTGGCTATCGTCTGCAAGGTCAACACCCGCCACCTGATCGTTTTCTACTATAATATCTGTGACTTCGCCTTCGATAATCGATAGATTTTTGATTTGAACAAGCATGTCTTGAATTGCTGCCCGGTAAAGCTTGCGGTCTGCCTGAGCGCGCGGGCCTTGTACCGCTGGCCCCTTGCTTTTGTTTAGCAATCGAAATTGAATACCGGCTTGATCAGCGGCACGCCCCATCAACCCGTCCAGCGCATCGACCTCACGAACGAGGTGGCCTTTTCCCAACCCGCCTATTGCTGGATTGCACGACATCAAGCCAATCCCGGAATGCTTCATCGTCACCAACGCTACGTCGGCCCCGCAGCGTGCTGCGGCGGATGCCGCCTCCACACCCGCATGACCTCCGCCGATCACGATTACATCAAAATGTTTCATGTGAAACAATCCTACTTTCCGATACAGAAACTTGCAAAGATTTCTCCAAGAAAATCTTCCACATCGACCCGTCCCACAATTATTTCCAAGGCGCGCAATGCGGCACGAAGATTTTCTGAAACCACCTCAACGCAAGCATTATGCCCCTTTAACCCTACTTGAGCTGACTCCAAAGCAGCGATTGCTTCGAGAATCGCTATTCGATGACGCTGCCGCGTCATGACGCCATCTGTCGGGACTTTCGCGATCAGGATGTCGACAACAGTCCGAATGATCTCATCAAGACCTTCACCGGTCTTTCCAGAAACCGCCAAACCGGAACAGACGCCTAAATCAGCCTTGCCCCAAACCACAATATCCTGCGGTTCGGGTTCCAAACAAACACTGTCCAAACCCTGTTCGTCTAAAAGAAAAACACGCAAATCCGCAGCTTTTGCCCGCTCAATCGCACGACGGATACCGATCCGCTCAACTTCATCGGTCGTTGTGCGAAAACCCGCCGTATCAAGAAAGGTCACCGGCAACCCAGCCAGGTCCATTCTAACCTCAATCACGTCGCGGGTCGTTCCCGCAGTATCAGCGGTAATCGCAGCCTCACGCCCCGCCAAAGCGTTCAAAAGCGTGGATTTCCCAACATTAGTCGGCCCCACAATAGCAATCTCGAAACCGTCCCGAACCCGCTCAGCGCCTGCTACCTGGCTCACTTCACGATGCAGCGACTCAGTAAGTCCATCGATCAGCCCCCGTACTTCGGGCGTTACGTCAAACGGAACCTCCTCATCCGCGAAATCGATTGTCGCTTCCAGCAATGCGACTGCCCGCACAAGATCACGCCGCCACAATTCGACACGATCGCGTATCGCACCCGACAAGACACGCAAAGCCTGTTTGCGTTGCGCTTCCGTCTCCGCGTCAATCAGATCGGCAAGGCCCTCGACTTCCGTCAACCCCATCTTGCCGTTCTCAAATGCCCGGCGGGTGAATTCTCCTGGTTCCGCTAGTCGCAAACCGGGTTGATCCGCCAGTGCCCCAAGAACCACGGTCACAGTCGCGACGCCGCCATGGAGGTATAATTCCACAACCTCCTCCCCGGTAAAGCTTGATCCTTCCGCAAACCACACCACCAATGCATCATCAAGGATGACGTCATTCCAACGCAATTTACGCCGGGCGACTTGCCGAACAGGCGGTAATTTACCTGAAATTTCCATGACCGCAGCACAGGCATTCGGTCCTGATATCCGCACCACCGCAAGTCCGGCCCTACCGCGGGCACTCGCCAAAGCAAAGATCGTGGACATTGTCGACTGCCCTCCTAGCAAAAGGGTCAGGCGTTCATCGAATCAAAAAAGTCACTGTTCGATTTCGTCTGCTTTAGCTTCGAGATCAGGAATTCAATCGCGTCCGTCGTCCCCATCGGGTTCAAGATACGCCGCAGAACGTAAGTTTTCTGCAGGTCCGCCTTTTCGACAAGCAGATCCTCTTTCCGTGTCCCCGACTTCAGAATGTCCATCGCTGGGAACACCCGCTTGTCCGCCACCTTGCGGTCCAACACGATTTCGCTGTTACCGGTACCCTTGAACTCCTCGAAAATGACTTCGTCCATTCGGCTGCCAGTGTCGATCAGAGCTGTCGCGATGATTGTCAGGCTGCCACCCTCTTCAATGTTCCGGGCTGCCCCGAAAAACCGTTTCGGGCGCTGCAACGCATTTGCATCTACACCCCCTGTCAGAACTTTTCCGCTCGACGGGACCACCGTGTTGAACGCCCGTCCAAGGCGCGTGATACTGTCCAACAAGATCACCACATCGCGTTTATGTTCGACTAGCCGCTTGGCTTTCTCGATCACCATTTCCGCGACAGCAACGTGCCGGGTCGCTGGTTCGTCAAACGTTGACGACACAACTTCTCCCTTAACCGAGCGCTGCATGTCCGTCACTTCTTCCGGCCGTTCGTCAATCAACAAAACAATCAAATAACATTCGGGATGATTGGTCGCGATAGAATGTGCAATGTTTTGCAGCAGAACCGTCTTCCCGGTCCGCGGCGGTGCGACAATCAGGCCGCGCTGGCCTTTACCGATCGGGGCCACCAAATCGATGATCCGGGCTGACCGATCCTTAATCGTCGGATCTTCAACCTCCATCTTCAACCGCTCATCCGGATACAGCGGCGTGAGGTTGTCGAAATGTACTTTGTGCCGTGCGCGTTCCGGATCGTCAAAATTGATCCGGGTCGCTTTTGTCAGACAAAAATATTTCTCGTTATCACGGGGCGCCTGGATCACCCCTTCAATCGTATCACCCGTCCGCAGACTAAACTGGCGAATCATCTCAGGGCTTACATAGATGTCATCCGGGCCTGACAGATAGTTGGCCGAGGGCGACCGCAAAAAACCGAATCCGTCCTGGAGCACCTCCAGAACGCCGTCCCCGCCAATTTCCCAGCCCTCTTCCGCATGTTCCTTGAGAATCGAAAACATCATCTCGCCCTTGCGCATCGACGGGGCGTTTTCAATTTCCCATTCTTCGGCCATCGCTAACAAATCGGCAGGCGTCTTGGCTTTCAATTCAGCAAGATTCAAGCGTTCAATCGTCATGGAAGAGTGTTCCTAAGAATGTCCAGCATAGCACTGAACAAAAAATATTCCGGGGGGTCGCAGGGACCGAATGGCCTGCGCAAAAACTCCTACTTGCTGACCAAACTCAAGTCAACAGACAGCTCAGAATTTCATAATCACTGAAAACACGATAACGATCAAAAGAAGTGTCGGTACTTCGTTCATGATCCGGTATCTGCGACCTGACAGCTTGTTCTGTCCGGCGGCGAAATCCTTTCGACGCCCGGACAACCACATATGGAACCAGGTCATGGCCACGACGGCCGCCGTCTTTGACCAAGGCCAGATTTCCGACCAGTCCACAATCCCGGGCGTCATCACCAGAGCGAGGCCAAACAGCCATGTCGCAATCATCGCGGGGTTCATGATCGCCCGCAGCAACCGACGTTCCATCGTCTGAAACAACCTGTCTGTCTCGGACTCTGCAGCAACTTTTTCAACATGATAGACGAACAATCTTGGCAGATAGAACAGCCCTGCCATCCAGGCAATCACTGCAATCAGATGCAGGGCCTTCACCCAAAGGTAGATCCCCGACAAAAATTCACCCATGCACGCATCCTTTTCGTTGCTCTTCTTCTTAAAAAGAAAAGAATCTTAAAGATATGATGATGTTGGCCCTCTGGATATGGGGATTTCTTGTCTTATCCCCTGATGCACCCTCAACCCGAGGCCAGGCCGTAGACTTATCCACATAAGGAGAAAAACATATAAATATGTTCAATATCAATAGCATAACCGTACACTGCAATATGTATTTCAGACCTGACTCGCATCGGTAATGCAGGGATATCCCACTTGCCATCAGGGTCTGAAAAGTCTTTCGCACAATGGGGTGAAACGCCGTGGTTCCTTGACAAATTCGCTTTTGCACCGCCCTCTTGGTCCTCATCGGCAGTCTCGTTTCGTTTGGCTGTCAGAACAAAGCCCGAATATCCACAGATCTGCCGGAATGTCCCGACCTCTCCTTCTTGCCTCCGGTTCTGCAACACGCCTTGCGCTGCTGCGTGCGGCGGGATTGGAGGTGACGGTCAGTCCTGCGCGGATCGACGAAGTCACTCTGCGGCTTGGCCTGATGGCTGAACAGACGTCACCCCGCGATATTGCTGATGTTCTGGCTGAGATGAAATGCAGGAAAATCGCAGAAAAAAACGTACAGGCGCTGGTGCTTGGTTGCGATCAGATTCTGGAATTTCAGGGCGCTGTCTGGGGCAAACCAGCGACACCTGATCTGGCCCTTGTCCAGTTGCAAACTCTGCGTGCCCAACGCCACAGTCTGTTTTCCGCCCTCGTGTTATATGATGAAGGTCAACCCGTCTGGCGGCATGTAAGCACGGCACATTTGACGATGCGTGACATCTCGGATGCATGGTTGACCGATTATGTGCGTCGCAACTGGGACAATATTCGCCATTCCGCCGGGTCATACTTGATTGAGCAGGAAGGAATCCGCCTGTTTCAGCAAATTGAGGGCGATTATTTTACAATTCTGGGTCTGCCCATGCTGCCCCTGTTGACCTATCTGGCGGGTCGAGGGTTTATCGATACATGACAGAGTATCAGCATATCCCCTTGGCCGGTGTTATAGGATCCCCCGTGGCGCACAGCCGGTCGCCGATCCTGCATGGGTACTGGCTGCGCCGATATGGCCTGAAAGGCCACTATATTCCCATGGATATAGCGCAGGCCGATTTGAAACTGGCTCTGGAAACGCTTCCGAAACTCGGTTTTGTCGGGGTGAATGTCACCCTTCCGCACAAGGAAACGATCCTGCGTCTGGCTGACATCATTACAGATCGCGCCGCGTTAATCGGTGCGGCCAATACCCTGATTTTTCGCAAGGATGGAAAAATCCACGCCGACAATACCGATGGGTCGGGTTTCATCGCGAATCTTCGCCAGAACGCGCCGCATTGGGCCCCACTGGCGGGTCCGGCTGCTGTTTTGGGGGCCGGGGGTGCCGCACGTGCCGTAATCGCGGCCTTGATCGAGGTGGGGGTGCCCGAGATCCGCCTTTCTAACCGCACGCGCCCACGGGCCGAGGCGTTGCGGTCTGATTTCGGCGCCAAGGTGGTGGTGCATGACTGGGTTCAGGCAGGCAACATGCTAGACGGTGCCTTCACTGTGGTGAATACGACATCGCTTGGGATGGTTGGAAAACCTGACTTTCGGGTGCCGCTGGATGCCTTAAGCCCGAAGGCGCTTGTCACGGATCTTGTCTATGCGCCGCTGAAGACGGCCCTTTTGATTGCTGCGGAAGAAGTTGGCTGCACCGTCGTGGACGGTTTGGGTATGTTGCTGCATCAGGCTGTTCCAGGGTTTGAACGCTGGTTTGGTCAGCGCCCGGAGGTGGACGAGGCCACCCGCCGCGCGGTTCTGGGCGCATGAAAGCGTTTCGCCTTGGGCTGACCGGATCTATTGGAATGGGCAAAAGCACGACAGCGGCATTTTTCCAAGAACAGGGCGTGGTGGTTTGGGATGCTGATGCGGCAGTACACAGGCTCTATGCAGTGGGGGGGGCCGCTTGTGGGCCGCTTGGCCTGCTGTTTCCCAGGGTGATCCAGAACGGCATGGTTGATCGTACTGCCCTGAAGGCGATCATTGCGGCCGATCGCACAGCGTTGGCCCGCGTAGAATCAGTTGTTCATCCGCTTGTCGCAGCGGATCGGGCGGCGTTTGCATTGGATGCCCAGACAGATATCCTGTTGTTCGACATTCCGCTGTTGTTTGAAAAAGGCCATGATGCTGAAATGGATGCCACGCTTCTGGTCACTGCCCCCGCCGCCTTGCAACGCGCCCGCGTGATGGCGCGGCCCGGGATGACGGAAAGCCTTTTTCAATCGCTGACGGCCCGTCAGATGCCCGACGCAGAAAAACGCGGTCGCGCGACCCATATCCTTGAAACATTGGGACTGGATGCCGTCAGGGCAGGTGTGAACGCCCTGGTTTTGTATATCCGAAACAGCAGGTGCCCTGATGCGTGAGATTGTTCTTGATACAGAAACCACAGGGCTCGACCCTGCGGATGGACACCGGATTGTCGAAATCGGTGCTGTTGAACTTATAAATCACGTCGCGACGGGGCGCACCTATCACCAATATATCGACCCCAAACGCCCGATGCCGGCCGAGGCTTTTGCAATACATGGTCTTGGCGACGATCTTTTGCGTGGAAAACCCGCGTTTTCGGCTGTTGCTGCGGATTTTTTGGCGTTTATCGGGGATGCCCGTCTGGTAATTCACAACGCATCTTTTGACATGAAATTTATCAACGCCGAACTGACCGGGGCGGGATTGGCGGCCCTTCCTGCCACTCGCGCCTTTGATACTGTCATTCTGGCCCGACAAAAGTTTCCGGGCTCGCCCGCGTCACTTGATGCGCTGTGCCGTCGATTTGGCATCGACAATTCCGCCCGCGAAAAACACGGCGCGTTGTTGGACAGTGAACTGCTGGCCGAGGTTTATCTGGAACTGATTGGCGGCAGGCAGCCGGATTTGATCCTTGCCCCGGACACTTCCGGGCGTCCTGACGGACCAGCGGGAAGTGTTAATTCCGACTGGCGGCCCACAGTCCGCCCTCAGCCGTTACCTGCCCGCCTGACTGATGCAGAGTTGGAGGCTCATCAGGGATTTGTTGATAAACTGGGGGCCACGGCGATCTGGAAACGCCGTGGCTGATCCGGTTTAAGACACGAGAACCTGCGCCTTTTGGGTTTCGGCCCGCCGCGCCAGTTCCTGGCGGTACAATGCTAGGTAATCGACCGTGTCGATGTTCAAGGGCGGAAAACCACCGTCGCGGGTTACGTCGGAAATGATCCGGCGCACAAACGGGAACAATAGGCGCGGGCATTCGATCAGTAGGAAAGGATGCAATTGTTCGTCAGTCACGCCTTCGATGTGAAACACGCCGCCATACTCCAGTTCCATGAGGAAAAGCGTGTCGCCGTTGCTTTTGTTTTTTGAAGTGATTTTGAACTTGTTGATCACTTCGAATTGATGATCGACTGCGCGCTTGCGGGCATCCAGGCTGACGGCGACCTGAATGTCAGGCTGCACATCGCCGCCGTTCAGGCCCTTTTGTGCAACCAGATTTTCAAACGACATGTCACGCACATATTGTGCGAGCACCTGCATCTTGATCTGCGGTGCCGCATCTGGTGCTGCCCCATTTCCGTCCGTCATCTCCAGTCTCCATGCTAAGGCGTGTCGGGAAGGCCCCGACCATTGTTAGCTTTTCTTTAGCAGGTCACCGACAATGCCTCAATGCCGAGTCCAGCCCGAAGGCGGGCCTTTGTCCGTATCAATCCTCGTCCATTCGCCTTGAAGAACGTCAGTCGCGGCAGGCTGTGCGGCAGCCCTCGTTTGTGCGCGGCGCGACAACAGGGCAATCAGACCGGCCTGAACGGGGGGCAACAGAAGCAATGATCCGAATGCATCTGTCAAAAAGCCCGGCAACACCAGCATCACCCCAGCCAGAACACGCAAGGCACGTTGGGCCATCATCGGCCCGGGATTTTGCCCCCTTTGTATTGCTGCGCGTACAGCGCCGTTTACGTTCGCGCCCTGCATTCGTATCACGGCCGTGCCCAGAACTGCTGTCCCGATCACGATGGCCAGCGACAGCCATATCCCAAGCCAGCCGCCCAAGGTCACAAACAGCGCGATTTCTGTCAGTGGCCATCCAATCAGCAGAACAAATAGCCACATCAGCGTTATCCTCGAAGATCATTCTTGGTCGGGCGGTAGACTTGGCCCCACCCGTCACCTACATAAGATACCAGTGGCCGGAAAACAAAGCCCGGCTTAAATGCTGCCAGAATAAGAACCGAGGTCGAGATGAGTTCATCACTGATTCAACTGCTTGTGCTTGCCGGGGTCGCCGTCTTTCTGATCCTGAAGCTGCGGTCGGTACTGGGCACGCGGGAAGGCTTTGAAAAACCGCCTTTGCCGCTTGATGCACCCGGTACGGCGCGGACCAAAAGCGGGTTCGAGGTGATCGAAGGCGGCCCTGACCGCGACATCATTGACCATGCCCCCGAAGGCTCCGCTTCGGCGCTGGCGCTGGCGGATATGAAACGGGCGGAGCCATCTTTTTCGGTGGGCACGTTCTTGCAGGGTGCGCGCGGCGCATATGAGATGATCTTGATGGGGTTTGAACGCAACGAATTGGCCAAGATTCGTCCCTTCCTTGGCGAAGATGTGGCCAAGACTTTTGCGGATGCACTGGAATCGCGTGATGCCGATGGGCTAAGCGTCGAATCGAACTTTGTGGGCATTCGCGATCTGACACTGCACGAGGCAACCTTTCACAGCCAAACGCGTCTCGCGGAAATCGCGGTGCGATTTACGGGTGAATTGACGTCGGTGGTGCGCAATAAAGCGGGTGAGGTGATCGAGGGCAAGCCGGATGAAATCAAACGTCAGCGCGATGTCTGGACATTCGCGCGGACCATGGGCTCGGATGATCCGAACTGGTTGCTGGTCGCGACCGGCGACTGATGCATGCGGTGCGGATCCTTTTGCTGGCTTTGGGGGCGGGGATGATGGCCTTGCCCTTATCGGCACAGGTTCTGGCATTTGAGGAACTGGACGGTTGGGCAGATGATGATCATCTGGCAGCCCTGGTTGTTTTTCGGGAAACATGTTCTGCCCTTGATGATCCGGAATGGCGGCCTTTGTGCAAGCTGGCGGCGAAGCTGGATAATTCGCCTGATGCTGCGCGGAATTTCTTTGAACTGTTCTTCAAGCCGGTCATCGTGGGTGATCCGCCTGCGCTGTTCACGGGGTATTATGAACCGGAACTTGACGGGTCACCGGTGCGCACGCCTCAGTTCGCTTATCCGATCTATGCCAAGCCACCGGAATTGACCGAAGGACAGGTATGGTACAGCCGGGAAGAGATTGACCAAAAAGGCCTTTTGAACGGGCGCAATCTGGAAATCGCGTGGCTGGAAGATCCGGTCGATGTCTATTTCCTGCAAGTGCAGGGATCAGGTCGCATCCGGATGATGGATGGCCGGGTGATCCGGGTGGGCTATGCCGCAAAGAACGGGCAGCCTTATCGGTCCATTGGGCAGGAACTGGTGGATCGGGGCGCGATGACGCTGTCCGAGGCATCGGCGCAATCCATCCGGGCTTGGGTCAAGGCAAACGGGACATCAGGTCAGGATTTGTTGGCGCATAATCCGTCCTATGTCTTTTTTCGCAAGTTGCGCGACATGTCTGCCGACAAGGGTCCGATTGGGGCAATGGGCCGGTCAATCACGCCGATGCGTTCAGTGGCGATTGATCCGGCGTATACCCCGCTTGGTGCGCCTGTCTGGGTGGAAAAGGATGGTGGCAGTCCGATTCGCGCACTGATGATTGCGCAGGATACCGGGGGGGCGATCAAAGGGGCACAGAGGGCGGACATCTTTTATGGTACCGGCTGGGATGCGGGCGAGGCAGCAGGCATGGTGAAAGACCCGGGCCGTTTGATTCAGCTTTTGCCCATTGATCGAGCGTACGCGATGCTGTCTGGGGACTGATCCGTCATGTCGCGCCGCCGCATCCTGCGCCCTGAGGAAGAGGCGCTTTGGCAGGCCGTGGCCCGCAGCGCGGCACCAATGCACAAGACCCGCAGCCATGCCCCGGTCGCCAACTTGCCGCCCGCCCTGGTGCCTGAGCCGATCCTGCAAAAGGCAAACCCGTTGCCGCAGTTCCGACTGGGGGAAAAGGCGCGTGCCCCCAATCTGATGCCGGGCCCTGCGATAAACAACCCCGTGCAGATGGACCGCAAGGCCTTTGACCGCCTGACGCGCGGCAAACTGGCCCCGGAGGCGCGGATTGATCTGCACGGCATGACGGTGCCTGAGGCGCATCCCGAACTGATCCGGTTCATCCTGAATTCCAGCGCGGCCGGCCTTCGGCTTGTTCTGGTGATCACTGGCAAGGGTAAGGCCGGCCCTGATTTCGGCCCGATCCCGCAGCGTTATGGTGTGCTGAAACATCAGGTGCCCCAGTGGTTGCGCCTGCCACCCCTTGGCTATGCCATCCTGCAGGTAACAGAAGCGCATCTGAAACACGGTGGAGCCGGGGCATTGTATGTGTATCTGCGGCGCGGGCGTTAACGCCGCCGCAGTTCATCCCCGACGATCACCACTGGGGCCAGCACGACCTGCGTTGCATTGCGCACCGTCAGGATCACACCTGGCAGCAAGCCCACGCGATTGCGCTGATCGCCGTTCAGTGCGGTGCTGACATCCAGAACACGGTCAAACAGCCGGATGAGGGTCGGGGAATCACCAAGATTGAAATGCCCGGCACCTTCGGAATAGTTCGACACATCGAAATACGTCACCTTCAGATCAGCGAGCCGGGTGACGTCGGTCAAATTGCCCAACCGTTCCTTTTCCCCTGTCAGCCGCCCTGACAGGCCAAGATAGAAATCCTTTTCCGACCCAAAAATCACGAAAGGATTGGGCAGCAGCGGGCCAATTGACAGAGCCTGTGTGCGAAATACGTCGACGTCGATGTCCGGCGATATCAGGGCAACTGCATCAATGGTATCCATCAGGCTGACGTCTTTGCTGATGGCAATCTGGCGCAAGGATTCCATGGCCAGCGTAGACCCCATCGAATGCGCGACAAGATAGATATGCTGGGCCCCTGCCGCCTTAACTTCGCTGATCAACTGTTCCAAACCATCCCGCGCAAACAGGGCGGAATCACGGTCGTGTACATAACCCAAGGCGTTTGCATTCGACGGCCACGAATAGTGTACGATTGTGCCGGGCATTTCCAGATCGTGTGAAAGCTGCGCCAGACGGTAAAGGCCTTCCGAAAATGTCGTGTTGAACCCGTGGACAAAGATGACGGCTTCACGCTGGGGATTGTTGGGTGCATTGATCGAGATCTGCAAGTCATTGGCAAAGGCCTGCCCTGACGTGAACTGGACCGCCCGGGTTGTCACAAAATCGCGGCTTGGGTTGGGTTTACCCCCCCTCTTTGGCCAAGTAATTTCACCCAGCTCCCGGTCCGGCGGGATCGATACATCGAACCGGCTATACTGCACTGTTTCCGATCGCTCGGATCCATAAAGTCCGACCGCCGGGTCAATCGCGCGGGTTGTGCCGACGAAGATGGTGGAAACATCCCCCACGACAACTGCAGACGGGTCTAACGTCAGCATGCCCCGGGGGGCACAGCCCGTCAGGATCAGGACAGCGAACAGAACGGATGCAAATTTCGCAGAAGACTTTGCAGATTTGAAGTCGAAGCTAAAG
>JANMDH010000417.1:0-4359 GCA_031376195.1 Gemmobacter sp.
CACCTTCCCTTTAATGCTTCACCATCACATGCCGCACCACCGTATAATCCTCCAGCGCGTAGCTGCTTAAATCCTTGCCATATCCCGATTGCTTCAGCCCCCCGTGCGGCATCTCGTTCACCAGCATGAAATGCGTGTTCACCCAGGTGCAGCCGTATCGCAGCCGCGCCGCCGTCTCCATCGCCCGGCCCACGTCGCGCGTCCACACGCTTGACGCCAGCCCGTAATCGCTGTCGTTCGCCCAGGTTACCGCCTGTTCCGGGTCGTCAAACGGTGTGATCGACACCACCGGGCCGAACACCTCGCGCCGCACAATCTCATCCTCCTGCCGCGCACCGGCCACCACTGTGGGGCGGTAATAGAACCCCTCCGCCATAACCTCGCCCCCCGTCGTCACTTCGATATGCGGCACCTCCCGTGCGCGGTTCACGAAACTCGCCACCCGGTCCCGCTGCCGCAGGCTGATCAGGGGGCCGATATCATTCGTGCTGTCATCCGCATTGCCCAGCTTTATCGTGGACACCGCAGTACTCAAATCAGCAACCAGCCGGTCATAAACCTTGCGGCCCGCATAAATCCGGCAGGCCGCTGTGCAATCCTGACCCGCGTTGTAATAGCCAAACGCGCGCAGGCCTTCGACAACATCGGTCACATTGGCGTCGTCGAACACCAGAACCGGGGCCTTGCCGCCCAGTTCCAGATGTGTGCGTTTCACCGATTTCGCTGCCGCATCCAGCATCTTCTTGCCCGTTGCCACATCGCCTGTCAGGCTGATCATATCCACGCCCGGATGGTTGATCAGGTAACTGCCCACCGTCTGACCGCGTCCTGCGACGATGTTCACCACCCCTTCCGGCAGTTCCTCGGCAAAGATGCGCGCCATTTTCAGCGCACTCAGCGGGGTCTGTTCCGACGGTTTGAACACCACCGTATTGCCGCCGCCAATCGCGGGCCCCAGTTTCCACGCCATCATCATCAATGGGTAATTCCACGGCGCGATGCTGGCGATCACCCCCACCGGGTCCCGCCGGATCATGCTCGTGTGCCCCGCCAGATATTCCCCTGCCAGTGCCCCGGTCTGACACCGCACCGCCCCGGCAAAGAAACGATAGCAATCGACAATCGCGGGAATCTCGTCATTGCGCGCCAGATGGATCGGCTTGCCGCAGTTCAGCGCCTCCAGTGCGGCAAAGGCATCCGCCTCCGCTTCCACCCGGTCGGCGATGCGCAGCAGTGCTGCACTGCGTTCAGAAGGCGTGGTGCGCGACCAGCCCGCAAACGCCTTGCGCGCCGACGCCACCGCCCGGTCGATCTGGGATTGCGACGCCTCTGGCACCTCCAGAATAAGGCCGCCGGTGCGCGGATTCAGGATCGGCTCCCGTACTTCCGTTCCCGCCTCAAACACAGGTCCGATCAAAAGCTGCGTGTCGATATTGCTGTTCATGACGGCTTCCTTCATTTGCCCGCCCCGGCGGTTTCAGACCCGCCGCGCGTGACGTAATAGGCGATCAGGATCGGAAAGAAGGTGGCGGCAAACACGATGATCGCGACCACATTGGTCACAGGACGCTGGCGCGGGCGCACCAGTTCGTTCAGCATCCAGATCGGCAGGGTCGATTGCTGGCCTGCGGTGAAAGTGGTCACGATCACCTCGTCGAACGACAGCGCGAACGCCAGCATCCCGCCTGCCAGCAGCGCCGACCCGAGGTTGGGCAGCAGGATGAACCGAAAGGTCTGAAAGGCGTTGGCCCCCAGATCGGCAGACGCCTCTGCAATCCCGCCGGACAGGCGGCGGAACCGGGCGACGGCATTGTTGTAGACGATGACGATGCAGAACGTTGCATGGCCAAGGATGATGGTCCAGGTGCTGAAGGGCACATCCATGATCGCAAACGCGGATCGCAGCGACATGCCGGTGATGACGCCGGGCAGGGCAATGGGCAGCAGGACCAGCAGGGTGATCTGTTCGCGCCCAAAGAACCTGGCCCGGCTCATCGCGGCGGCCACGCAGGTGCCCAGAATCAGCGCCAGCGCGGTGGAAATCGCGGCCACCCGCAGCGACAGATACAGCGGCGGCCAGATGTCCTCGCGCCCCCAGGCCACGCCGAACCACTGGGTGGTCAGACCGGGCGGCGGGAACTGATAGGTGCGTTCCTCGGTGGTGAACGCATACAGAAAGATAATCAGGATCGGCAGGTGCAGAAAGGCAAGGCCCAGTGCCGCAGTGATCCGAAGCGAAAATGGCGACCGGTCAGAGAGCATCGAACGCCCCCATCCGTTTGGCGATGGCAAGGTAGCCAAGCATGATCACGATGGGCACCACCGCAAACGCGGCGGCCAGCGGAATGTTCCCGGCCGTGCCCTGAAACTGATAGACCGCCATCCCGATGAAATTCGCGGAATTTCCGATGATCTGGGGAATGATGTAATCCCCCATCGTCAGCGAAAAGGTAAAGATCGACCCCGCGATGACCCCCGGCAAAGCCAGCGGCAGGATCACCGTCCGAAAGGTCTGCGCGCGGGTCGCGCCAAGGTCTGCCGACGCTTCGATCATCGAAGTCGGCACCCGCTCCAGCGATGCCTGCATCGGCAGGATCATGTAGGGCAACCAAACATAGACAAAGACAAGAAAGGTGCCGATCGGGGCCGTCGACAGCGAATTGCCACCGATGCCCGGCGTCGCAAGGATCGCGTCAAGCACGGCCCCCGCACCCACGCCCTCGGCGGCCCAGGTCACGATCCCCTCCTTGGCCAGGATCAGTTTCCACGCATAGACCTTGACCAGATAGCTGGACCACAGCGGCAGCATCACCCCAAGGTAAAACACCGCCTTCCAGCGGCCCTTCGCATATCGCGCCCCATAATAGGCGATGGGAAAGGCCGCGATGGCGCAGCCCACGGTGACGGCGGCAGACATGAACAGAGTGCGCAGGATGATGTCGAAGTTCGACGCCCGAAACAGCTCCGCATAGGTGCGCAGGGTAAACTCCTCTTTCACCACCCCGGAAAATTCGTCGATGGCATAGAACGACTGCAACAGCAGGGCCGCCAGCGACCCCAGATAAACCACCCCCAGCCACAGCAGCGGCGGCGCGATCAGCACGATCAGCAACACGCGCGGATGCCGCCAGAACAATCCGGTCAGCCGGTCGCCAAGCCCGCGTTCAGGCAGGATGGCGCCGGGTGTGACAAGGGCGTTCATTCCCCCTCCATCACATGCAGCGCCGATGGATCGAACCCCAGTCCGATGGTCTGCCCCACCTCGGGCACCGCCTCGCCCGCCGGGATCAGCACCCCGATTTCGGTGCCTGTCCCCGCGATCACCGCCCGCGTCCCCGACCCGAGATAGCGCAGCGTGGTTACCGGCCCCGCCAGCATTGCGCCACCCGCAGGCACCACCCGCAACGCCTCGGGCCGCAGCGACGACCATTTGGCCGGCCCGCCAAGCGTGCGCGTCAGATCGGGCGGCAGCACATTGGACGACCCCACGAAATCCGCCACGAACCGCGTCCGTGGCCGGGCATAAACTTCGGCCGGTGTCCCGATCTGCGCAATCCGCCCCTCATTGAACACGGCAAGGTTGTCGGCCATCGACAAAGCCTCGTGCTGGTCATGCGTCACGAAGACAAAGGTGATGCCCAGCCGCTGTTGCAGTGTCTTCAGCTCATCCTGCATCGCCTCGCGCAGCTTCAGGTCAAGCGCCCCCAGCGGTTCGTCCAGCAGCAACACCCGCGGCTCGTTCACCAATGCGCGCGCCAGCGCCACGCGCTGTCGCTGGCCGCCCGATAACTGCCCCGGCTTGCGGCTGCCATAGGCGTCCAGTTTCACCAGCGCCAGCATCTCCTCCGCCTTGGCATAGCGCGCCGCGCGGCCCATTCCCTTGACCATCAACCCATAAGCCACGTTGTCGCGCACGTTCATATGCGGAAACAGCGCGTAATCCTGAAACACCGTGTTCACGTTGCGCAGATGCGGGGGCACATCGCCCACATCCTGCCCGAAGATTCGGATCGCCCCGCCCGTCGGTTTCTCGAACCCCGAAATCAGCCGCAGGCAGGTCGTCTTGCCCGATCCCGACGGGCCGAGCATCGCGAAGAATGACCCTTCGGCAATGGTCAGATCCACCGCATCCACGGCTTTCACCGCGCCGAAATGGCGGCTGACGGACTGGAATTCAACGGCGGGGATCATGGCACAAACCAACTGTAGGGTGCGCATTCATTGCGCACCGCTTTTTGGTAAATGGGTGCCCATTGATGGCCCACCCTACGCGACAGCGGCGTTCTACCGCCCGCCGATCACGCCGATATAATCGCTGACCCACCGGTAATAGGGCACGCAGTCGCCTGCCGGGCAGGA
>JANMDH010000427.1:0-8252 GCA_031376195.1 Gemmobacter sp.
GGGGTCGTGGGGCATATGGGCGGCAGATCCGGGGGGGTTCAACGTCACTATGGTGAAGGTGGATTTCGGGATCGGGCTTATCGGGATGGAGTATTCGAAGACCTTCACCCATTAGATCCAGCAGGACCTTGTCACGGATGACGAGATTGGCCAGATTTCGGGGTCGGGGTGGGCGTTTGGCTATGTGGGCGGGGTGATTTCCCTGATCCTGATGCTGACCTTGTTTGTGGAACAGTCGAGCGGGCTGACCCTGATCGGCATCTCGCCCATCCTTGGGCTGGATGCGGCGGCGTCCGAGGGGACACGGTCAGTGGGGCCATTCACGGCGATATGGTATGTGGTGTTCATGATCCCGTTCTTTCTGTGGGTGCGCGAGCCGAAGATGGCGAACCGCATTCCAGTCATGCAGGCGGCCCGGCAGGCGTGGCCGGATCTGAAGGAGTCCCTGAAAGGCCTGCCGCAGAGGCGGAGCCTGTCTGCCTATCTTTTGTCATCCATGTTCTACCGCGATGCGCTGAACGGGATGTACTTCTTTGGCGGCATCTATGCGGCGGGCGTGTTGGGATGGTCAGTGACGAATGTGGGCATCTTCGGCATTCTGGCGGCGGTGACGGGGGCGATTTTCGCGTGGCTGGGCGGGCATGCCGACAGCCGGTTCGGGCCAAAGCCAGTGATCGTCATGTGCGTTCTGGTATTGACGCTGGTGTCGCTGGGGGTGTCGCAGGTATCGCGTGAATCGGTGTTCGGTATTCCGGTGCGTCTGGAAAGCAGCCTGCCGGATATTGCGTTCTATGTGCTGGGCGCGCTGATCGGGGCGGCGGGCGGGGCGCTGCAATCGGCCAGCCGCACGATGATGGTGCGGCAGGCGGACCCCGCGCGGATCACGGAGTCCTTCGGCCTGTTCGCGCTGACGGGCAAGGCCACATCGTTCATTGCCCCCCTTCTGATCGGGATCATGACGCAGATCAGCGGATCGCAGCGCATCGGGGTGATGCCGTTGATCGGGCTGTTCCTGATCGGATTGGTTCTGCTAATCTGGGTCAAGCCACAGGGCGAGAGGCAGGCCATTTGAGCATGAGATTACGGGCATTCTTTTTGGCGCTGTGCGTGCTGGCATCCCCGGCACAGGCAGAGGAACTGGCAAATCAGCTGTTCGGGGCGATGACAGCGCCGTCTGCGCAAAAAGCGATGCCGGTGGGAAGTTACGCCAAAGGCTGTGCGGCGGGGATGGTGCAACTGCCGGAAAGCGGGCCGACATGGCAGGCGATGCGGCTGAGCCGGAACCGGAATTGGGGGCAACCTGCGCTGGTGGAATACCTGCAACAACTTTCTGCGGCGGCAACGCAGCTGGGTTGGGCGGGCCTGTATATCGGGGATATGAGCCAGCCGCGCGGGGGGCCGATGACATCGGGGCATGCGAGCCATCAGATCGGGCTGGATGCGGATGTGTGGATGTTGCCGCCGCGCCGGGTGAACCTGAGCCGTCAGGAACGCGAAGACGTCAGCAGCATTCCGGTCAGGTCGGCGGATCAGCGGTCGGTGACGGAAAACTGGACGTCGGCGCACAAGGCGTTGTTGCAGGCGGCGGCAGGCGACAAACGGGTGGACCGGATTTTCGTGGCGGCGGCGGTGAAGATCGAGATGTGCAAAACGGCGACCAAGGCGGACAAAGCATGGCTGCAGAAGATCAGGCCGGTTGCCGGGCATGACACGCATTTCCATGTGCGGCTGAAATGCCCGAAAGGGGCAAAGCTGTGCGTGACGCAGACGCCCACGGTGGCGGAACTGTCGAATGGCGGAAACGGCTGTGATGAAACGCTGAACTGGTGGGTGACAGACTATCTGGCACCGGCAGACCCGTCCAAAGTGCCAACGGACCCGGAAGCCCCCCCGAAACGTGGCCCGCGTGATTACACGATGGCCGATCTGCCTGCACAATGCGCCGACGTCCTGTCTTCGCAATAATAGCGGCGGTCCTGATGGCCGGGCCTGCGGTGCGGGCCGGTTCGGAAGGCCCGGCTGTCTATATCTCCAGTCTGACGTGGCGGTCGGAGGATCCGCTGATGGGGGGCATGTCCGCGATTGAGGTGACGGTGGATGGGCGGGAATTCACGGCATTGTCGGACCGGGGGGCGTTTACAACGGGGCGGTTGATCCGCGACGGGGCGGGGCTGCTGACTGGGTTGGATGCCGCGCCGATGGCCCCGCTGAAAGGTAAGGGCCGCGCGCTGATCCCGAAGGAACGGGCGGACAGCGAAGGGTTGGCAATTGCGGCAGATGGCAGCATCTACATTTCGTTCGAAGGCGCTGCGCGGGTTCTGCAATATGATCGGCTGAACGGGTCGGCGACCAACCTGCCCCGACCCGAAGCTTTCAAGACGCTTCAGCGCAATTCGTCGCTTGAGGCGCTGGCGGTGGATGCAGAGGGCACACTGTATACCCTGCCGGAACGGTCGGGTGCGCAGGACGTGCCGTTTCCCTTGTGGCGATACCGGGGGGGGGTCTGGGACCAATCCTTTACGCTGCCGAGGCAGGGCACCTTTCTTCCCGTGGCGGCTGATTTTGGCCCGGATGGGCTGTTCTATCTGCTG
Source organism: Gemmobacter sp. (assembly GCA_031376195.1). Lineage (GTDB taxonomy): Bacteria > Pseudomonadota > Alphaproteobacteria > Rhodobacterales > Rhodobacteraceae > JANPIX01. The sequence continues at coordinate 2,592 of JANMDH010000427.1, forward strand.
GAGCGGGATTTCAACGGTATCAGCGGCTTTGCGTCGCGCGTGCGACGGTTTGCAATAGACCCGGAAACGGGGCCGGGGCCGGGGGAAACCCTGCTGGAAACACCGGCGGGCACGCATGATAATCTGGAAGGGCTGGCGGTGTGGCGGGATGGGGGCGGGGCAATCCGGTTGACGATGATTTCGGATGACAATTTCCGGTTTTTCCAACGGACGGAGATTGTGGAATACCGCGTCGATGGTTGACAGGGCGACAGGGCGGGCCTAAGGCGCGTCGTCCCCAATTCCGGCGATCGGGCGGGGGCCAAGTGCCGCACCCTTGTCAAAACGGAAACCAGATATGACCCGCATCACCCTGCCCGGCATTCTTGCCATGGCGATCATTGTCGTCGCCTCGAACATCCTTGTGCAATTTCTGTATGGAAACTGGCTGACATGGGGGGCGTTCACCTATCCTTTTGCGTTTCTGGTGACCGACATCATGAACCGCGTCTATGGGGCCGCTGCGGCACGCAGGGTCGTCATTGCGGGATTTGCAGTCGGCATCACCTGTTCGCTGATCGGGACGCAGTTGGTGGGGGATTTCGGGCCGCTGGTCAGTTTTCGGGTGGCGCTGGGGTCGGGGACGGCTTTTCTGGCGGCACAGTTGATGGATGTGGCCGTGTTCAACCGGCTGCGCAACCAGGGCTGGTGGCGCGCGCCGTTGATTTCCACGCTGGTCGGGGCGACGCTGGATACCGTGATCTTTTTCAGCATCGCGTTTTCGGCCTGGTTCATTTTTCTGGAACCGGCGGGCGATGTCGCCTGGGCAAATGAAATGCTGCCGATGCTTGGTCAGGGGCCGGTTGCCCCGCTTTGGGTATCGTTGGCGGTGGCTGATTGGGGCGTGAAAATGATGCTGGCCATTGTGGCACTGGTGCCATTTCGGATAATTGTTGCAAGAATGATGGCAAGGGTTGCGTAAAACCTTTTGACAAACACAAAATCTGTGCCACCTTCCTGTTATCGGCAACCATTTGAAAGGAGGTGATCCAGTGTCCAGAGTGATAGTGGAGAGACGTGTCGGGACAGTCGTGGGGGGGGTTTTCTGAAGGCAGCCCTTCAGCAAACGAACCTGTGATTGAGCCTTCCTCTAACTGGCTCATCTCCTTAGATCTCGGAAAGGGTCGCGTCGCACGCGACCCTTTCTCGTTTCCGGCATCCGAGTTATCCACAGGATGCGATGTATTTCCCTTGTGTCCCTTATCGGATAAATCAGCACCATGCTGCGGATCAATGACACCCTGACGATTGCGGATTGGGAGCTTTCCGAAAGCTTCATGCGGGCTTCTGGCCCGGGTGGTCAGAACGTCAACAAGGTGTCTACTGCGGTTGAATTGCGGTTTGAGGCGGAGCGGTCGCCGCATCTGAGCGCGTCAGTCAAGGCGCGGCTGAAGAAACTGGCGGGTCGCCGCTGGACGCTGGAGGGTGCCATCGTGCTGCAGGTCGAAGAGACCCGCAGTCAGGCACGCAACCGGGAAATTGCAGGCGAACGGCTGATCGAAATGATCCGGGCGGCGCTGATCGCCCCGAAACGCCGGATCCCCACAAAACCGACCTTGGGAAGCGAGCGGCGGCGTCTGGCGGCCAAGGCGGTGCGGGGCGAGGTGAAGGCAGGGCGCGGCAAGGTCGAGGATGAAGAATGACGGAAACCTTGATCGAGCGACGGGCGCGGCTGATGGGGCCGAATGTGCCGACGTTTTACCGCACGCCAGTGCAGATCGTGCGGGGCGAAGGGGCGTGGCTGTGGGATGCGGCGGGCAGGCGATACCTCGACTGCTATAACAACGTGGCCCATGTGGGGCATTGCCACCCGCGCGTGGTGGCGGCGATTGCAGGGCAGGCGGCGGTGCTGAACACGCACACGCGATATCTGCATGACGGGGTTCTGGATTACATCGAACGATTGACGGCGACGCTGGGGCACGGCCTGACGCAGGCGATCATGGTTTGCACGGGGTCAGAGGCGAACGACATCGCGATCCGGATGGCGCAGGCGGTGACGGGCAAGACGGGGATGATCGCCACGGACAATACCTATCACGGGAACACGGCACTGGTCAGTCAGCTGTCGACGCGCCGCCCGCCGATTGGCGGCTATGCGCCCTGGGTGCGGCTGGTGCCATCGCCGGATACGTTGCGCCCGGTGGGGGGCAGTGTGGCGGGGCAGGCAGCGGCGTTTGCAGGACATGTGCGGGTGGCGATTGCGGATCTGGAGGCCAAGGGGATCGGCTTTGCGGGGATGATGCTGTGCCCGGTGTTCGCGAATGAAGGGCTGCCAGATCTGGCGCGGGCTTTCCTTGAGCCGACGATTGCCGCAGTGCGGGCGGCGGGCGGGGTGATCATCGCGGATGAGGTGCAGCCGGGGTTCGGGCGGGCGGGCAGCCATTTCTGGGGGCATGACCTGATGGGGTTTGCGCCGGATGTGGTGACGGTGGGCAAGCCGATGGCAAACGGGCATCCGGTGGGGGCAGTGATCGCACGGCCGGATGTGATGGCGGCGTTCCGGACTGCGTTCGGGTATTTCAATACGTTCGGGGGAAACCCAGTTTCGGCGGCGGCCTGCATGGCGGTCCTGGACGTGATCGAGCAGGAAGGTCTGCAGAACAACGCGGCGGACACCTCGGCCTATCTGGTGGAACGGTTGCGGGCGTTGCGGCACCCGATGCTGGCGAATGTGCGGGCCGTGGGGCAGTTCTACGGGGTGGAGTTCGTGCTGGATGATGCGATGACGCCAGCCACGGATTTCGTGGCCGATCTGGTGGAGGCGATGGTGGCGCGGGGGTTTTTGTTGAACAAGATCGGGCGGGGCGGGAACACGTTGAAAATCCGGCCGCCGATGGTGTTCGGGCGGGAGCATGCTGATCTTTTGGTGGATGCCCTGATGGGAGCGTTGGCTGAGACGAAAGTACCCGCATGATCGAGGCGGAAGAGGCGGCGTTGCACTGGGCGGGCACAGACCTGCGGCTGATCCGGGCGCGGGAAAATGCGGTTTATGAGATGCGGTTGCGGGACGGGGCGCGGGCGGCGTTGCGGCTGCACCGGACGGGGTATCAGGGTGCTGCGGCGATCCGGTCGGAACTGTGGTGGTGCGCGGAACTGGCGCGGGCCGGGCTTGCGGTGCCGACACCCCTGCCCGCTAGCGGCGGCGATCTGTTGGTGACGCTGTCGACAGGGCGGTTCGCGAGCGCACTGGGCTGGGTGGAGGGGGAGCCTTTGGGGATGGCGGGTGTCCCGCTGCCGGGCACGGATGCGCAGCAGCAGGATTGGCATTTCGCCTTGGGCCGGCTGATCGCGCAAGTGCATCAGGCGACGGATGCGTTGATCCTGCCCGCCGATTTCACGCGGCCCGGGTGGAATATTGACGGGCTGGTGGGGGACGCGCCGTTCTGGGGGCGGTTCTGGGATCATCCATTTGCGACGACAGAACAGGCGGCACGATTGCGCGCAGCACGGGAGTTTCTGCGCGAAAGGCTGATGGTCTACGCAGATCAGGGCGGGGATTTCGGGCTAATCCACGCGGATGTGCTGCGCGAAAATATTCTGGTGAACGAAGGTTCGCTTTCCCTGATTGACTTTGACGATGCGGGGCTGGGGTTTCGCCTGTACGACCTTGGCACTGTGATGTCGCAGAACCAGGCGCAGGAAAATCGTGTGGCCCTGCGCAATGCTTTGATTGCGGGATACGCGACATTGCGTCCGGTCGATGCCAAGATGGTGGATGTGTTCACATTGGCGCGGTGTTGTGCGTCGGTCGGCTGGACCATGCCGCGACTGGCCCCGGACAATCCGATCCACCGCAGCCACATCGCGCGTGCACTTTTGTGCGCGGACCGGGTAATGGGTTAAACCAGCACCTCTTGCACCGCCTGCTGACCGACGCCAAAGACGCGCTTGTAACGTTCAATCTCGGCCTTCGGTCCCAGCGCCTTGTTCGGGTTGTCGGACAGTTTCACCGTTGGCCGACCGTTGGCCGACACCGCCTTGCAGACCAGACTGAACGGGGCCAGCGCATCGCCCGCCACGAGGCCCCGGAAATCATTGGTCAGCATGGTGCCCCAGCCGAAGGATACCTTGACCCGCCCTTTGAACTGTTTGTGCAAGGTTTCAATCTGTTCCACGTCCAGCCCGTCGGAAAAGATCACCAGCTTTTGCGTCGGATCTTCGCCGCGTTCCTTCCACCAGCGGATTGCGGTTTCCGCGCCCGTCGCGGGATCGCCGCTGTCAATGCGGATGCCGGTCCAACCGGCCAGCCAATGGGGGGCGTTCTTCAGAAAACCTGACGTGCCAAAGGTATCGGGCAGCATGATGCGCAGATTGCCGTCGTGTTCTTCCTGCCAGTCGGCCAGAACCCGGTAGGGTGCCTGCAGCAGTTCCGCATCGGTGTTGGCCAAGGCCGAATAGACCATCGGCAATTCATGCGCGTTCGTGCCGATCGCCTCTACCTCGGACCGCATCGCGATCAGGCAGTTCGAGGTGCCGGTGAACGCGCCCTCCAGCCCTTAGCGCATCGCCTGCACGCACCAGTCCTGCCACAGGAAGGAATGCCGCCGCCGGGTGCCGAAATCGGCGATGCGCAGGCCGGGCGTGCCGCGCAAACGTTCGATCTTTTCCCACAATTTGGTCATGGCGCGGGCATAGAGCACCTGCAATTCAAACCGGCCCATGGTTTCCAGCACGGCGCGCGACCGCAGTTCCATCAGCACGGACAGGGCGGGAATTTCCCACAGCATCACCTCGGGCCATTTGCCCTCAAACGTCAGTTCATATTGGCCGTCGCGTTTTTCCAGGTGATAGGGGGGAAGGCGCAGACCTTCGAACCATTCCATGAAATCGGGGCGGAACATCTGGCGTTTGCCGTAGAAGGTGTTGCCGCGCAGCCAGGTGCTTTCGCCGCGCGTCAGGCGGAGGGAGCGGACATGATCGAGCTGTTCGCGCAGTTCGCCTTCGTCAACAAGTTCGGCTAGGCGAATGGTTCTGGAGCGGTTGATCAGGCTGAAGGTGACATTGGTGTCAGGTTTGTTGCGGAAAATCGACTGGCACATCAGGAGTTTATAGAAATCAGTGTCGATCAGGGACCGCACGATGGGGTCGATCTTCCATTTGTGGTTCCAGACGCGGGTGGCGATATCGACCATCTTAATTCCCCAATCCGACGCCGGCGGTCAGCATCTGGGCGCGGGCGTCGGCCAGCGACCCGTTCAGATCAATCGCGCGGCAGGCCCCTTCCAGAACGGTAACGCCGAAGGCCAGACGCGCGGCATCCAAGGCGGAATAGGCAACGCAGAAGTCGGTGGCGAGGCCAACAAGGGTGATGGCGGTGACGCCTCGGCTGCGCAGATAGCCTTCCAAACCCGTGGGGGTTTTGCGATCATTTTCGAAAAAGGCGGAATAGCTGTCAATTTCGGGGCAAAATCCTTTGCGGATGACCATGTTGGCGGGATCAATGCGCAGGTCCGGGTGGAATGCGGCCCCGGTTGAGCCCTGGACACAGTGGCGGGGCCACAGAACCTGTTTGCCGTAAGCGACGTCAATGATGCTGAAGGGTTCGGCACCGGGGTGGTTGTCGGCAAAGGACAGGTGATCTGCCGGATGCCAATCCTGGGTCAGGACGACGACGGAAAA
>JANMDH010000440.1:0-2906 GCA_031376195.1 Gemmobacter sp.
GGTCCGCCCCGTCCGACGCCAGCCGCACATCGGCGACAAAATCCGGAAGTGTGCCGTTGCCCACAATCGACAGGTCAACGGCGGGGCTGCCCGGAATTCCCAGAAGATCAGTCGCGATTCCCCCCGCCGCCTCGACTGCCGACAGTTCCAGCGACAGGGTCTGGCTCGCGTTCCCATAGCTTCCCGTCAGGCTGATCCGCCCCTCAGGCCCGCTGTCCGTGCGTTCCAGTACCAGATTGCCAGTGCCTTCCCCGCCTTCAAGCGACAACGCCGCCTCCAGCCGTCCTTCCAGTGCCGTTCCCAGAACCGCCTCGCCCAGCACGATCCGGTCCGCCGCGATCTTGCCGATATCCACCGAAACCGGCAATTCCGGCAGGGAAAAACCGCGCGCTTCCGGGGATGGCAGTCCGGCCTCGCTGACCGGCGCGCGGTCGAGGATGATTTCACCGGCGGTCAGCGCGTTGACCGACACCCGCCCCCGCAACAAGTCTGACCGCGTCCAGTCGAGCGAGACATCCCGCAGCGTGATCCAGACGCCTTCCGCATCCGCGATGGTCATCTCCGCCACACTTGCGCGCGACGACAAGGCACCTTCAAATCCGGTGATCGTCACCTTGCGGCCCGCGTCCGAAAGGTTGTCCTCCAGAAAAGCGGTCAGAAACGTGCGGTCATCGGTCTGTGCAATCGCCACACCGGGAAGCAGCATCAGGGAAAGCACGATTCCGCGCATCAGAATGACTGTCCGATACCGACATAGATCTGCACCCCGTCGCCCGTGCCACCCCCGACAGGCGTCGCCACGTCCAGCCGGATCGGGCCAAAGCCCGTCGCATATCGCACGCCGATCCCCGCCCCGGCGTGAAAGCCGCCTGATCCGCTGAAGTCCAGCGCGCTTACCTGCCCCGCGTCTAAAAAGCCGACCACGCCGATACTGTCCGTCACCATCGCGCGCAATTCCACCGATCCCGCCACAAAGGCCGTTCCGCCCGTTTCAACCGGATCCCCGCCATCCTGCAAAACCGCAACCCCCAGCGACTGGTAAGGCTGCCCCCGCACCGTCCCGCCGCCCCCCGAATAGAACAGATAGTCGCGCGGTGTGGTGGCGATGTCCGCACCAAACACCGCCCCCCCCTGCACCCGCCCCGCCAGAACCACCGGGCGCGTTGTGCCAAAGCCACGATAGGCGCGTGCGTCCAGCTTGACCCGCGTCCCCGATGATGTGTCCCCGAACCCCAGATACGGCATCACCTCCAGATCGACATAATATCCCTGCTGGGCGTTCAGCACATCGTCGCGTTTGTCCAGCGTCAGACCGATGGGCAGTGCAAGCTGCTGAAAATTGAACGCCCCCGTCGCGTCGGTGAAACCGCCATTCGTGTATTCCAGTCCGATCCGACCGCTCAGATCATCGGTAAACTCGCGCGACAGCGTGGCCCCGATGCTTCCCGTCGTTTCGGTATAATCCGCCTCATCCAGTCTCGCGGCGTCGATGTTAAAGCTCAGCGTCGTATCCGCCCGGAACGTCGCCGGCCGGTCCAGCGTCACGCCAAACGTATAGTCAACACCGCTGTCTTGCGCCCCGATGTTGCTGACATCGCTTTCCACCGTCAGGCGTTCGGCACCCCCGAACAGATTGCGGTGCATCCAAAGCGCGGACAGGGTCACCCCGTCCAGACTGGCCAGTTCTGCCCCGAAACTGTAACGACGCGTCTTCTCCTCCACCAGTGTCGCGGTGATCCCCAACAGATCCGGCGAGGTGACCGTTTCATCCTCGGTCAGACTGACGGATTTGAACACGCCCGTCTTGCGCAGCCGTTCTGCGCTCCGCTCCAGATCAGCCGGGCTGAATTGTCCGCCGACGGGCAGGCCTGCAATCGCCTGGATGCGGTTTTCACGCATGCGCTGGGCCCCCTCGATCTTCATTTCACCAAAACGCAGGCGCGGGCCGGGCGCAATCGTCACATCCGCCGCAAGCGTGTTTTGCGCATGATCCGCGACGATGCTTTGGCCCGCCGTCACAGCCTTTGCGTGGCCCACATCGCGCCAACCGTTGATGCCTGCCGCCACCGCATCCTGTACCAGACGGCTGCGCGCCGGTTGCCCCGTCGCAAAGCCTGTCGGCAGCGTCGTTGCCGGTGCCAATGGGGCAACCCGCGCCTGGGAAAAGCGAAACGCCGGTCCCGGATCGACCACAACCGCAATCTGCCGGATCGTGGTCGGCGCGTCCAGCGGTGCGATCCCGGCCGCCTCACGCCCGTCGATCAGAACATTCACGACCGGTGAATAATATCCTTCGGCATACAGCGCCCCCACGATGCGGCCATACTCCGCCAGGGCGGCCGCAAACAAATCCTGCGGATCGGTCGTGTCGTCGCGCACCGCCGCCAGCAATGACGACGATTCCCGCAATGTCTTTTCCAATGCGGGGTTGGCCACCGAGACCCGGAAGTCCACCGCATCAAACGCAGCACCCGGCAGTGCAATCAGCCCGCACAGCGCCGCCACCAGACCAATATTGACTGCGGTCACGCGCCCCAAGCCAGCCCCCTATCCGAAGACCTGACTATTGCAGCAAGACCTTGATATAACAATGCGCAACGCCGTTCTTTGGTTCCCTTCCTGTCGCCGCACGGCACAAAACCGCCAGCAGGGTTTATTGCGCTGCAATCTCGCGCGCCGGTGACAACAACCCCTCGCTCACCTCGCTCAACGCGAGGGCCGCAGCACCGTGCGCCCATAACAAATCCCCCCAGGCATGGATTTCAATCTTTGGCAGGGGTCGCCCGGTTGCGATGGCCATGCTTTCCATCTCGGCCAGCGTTTCGTTGGCATAAAGGTAATCATAACGCATCCGTTCGCCCGACAGGATGATCAGCGCCGGGTCGAACAGGTTTACGACATTCGAC
>JANMDH010000462.1:0-4874 GCA_031376195.1 Gemmobacter sp.
CCCCCCCCCGCCCGGCCCGCGGGCCGGCCCGCGGCCGGGGCCGGCGCCGCCGCCGGCGCCGCCCCCCCCGGGGGCGCTGCCGGTCGTGGGGATGCTGGGGGTGCCGGTGTTGTCACAGGTGATTTCCCCGGTGACGGCGGCGGGGCTGCTGCTGCCGATCTATGTGGTGTCGGACATATTCGGGCTTTACGCCTATCGGCACAGGTTCAACAGCCGGGTGCTGATGATCGTAGGGGCCGGGGCGACGGCGGGAATTGGTCTGGGCTGGGCGACGGCAAGCGTGGTGTCGGAGGCTTTGGTGACGGGGGTGATCGGGCTGATCGGGGCGGTGTTTGCGGTGTCGATCCTGATGAAGCGGGACACTGCGGAAGGCGCACGCCCGGCACGGGTGGGGCCGGGGCTTTTCTGGGGCGCGGTGGCGGGGTTCACGAGTTTCGTAAGCCATTCGGGGGCGCCGCCGTATCAGGTTTACACGCTGCCCCTGAAATTGGACAAGGCGACCTTTGCAGGGACGGCGACGATTGCATTCGCCTATATAAACATGGTGAAGCTGATCCCGTATTACGCATTGGGGCAGCTGAATATCGAGAATTTGAAAGTGGCGGCGATTCTGGCTGTGCCGTCGGCGCTGGCGGTGTTTCTGGGGGTATGGCTGGTCAAGAAGCTGCCGGAAAAGTTGTTCTTTCAACTGGTGACCTGGGCGCTGCTGGCGATTTCACTGCGGTTGATCTGGCAGGGGGCGGCCAGCCTGATGGCTTAGGCGGGGTCGCCCTTGGGGGGCAGGGCATCTGACGTTACCTCATACCCCTGACCGCTGGCGACAAGGCAGGTCCGGCCATCGGGCAGGGTGGCGGTGATGGTCCATGTGCCGGTTTGGTCGCTGGCGAAGACCTCGATCACGGCCTGATTGCCGGCGAGGCCCATGCCGCGCCGGGTTTCGCCATATTGGTCGGCCAAGGCGGCCATGACGGTGTCACGGGGGCCGCACTGGGGGGCGGACTGTGCAGCGTGGGTGGCAAGGATAAGCCCGCCAAAGCCTAGCGAGAGGGCAAAGAGCATGTTCTGGGTCATCGTCAAATCCTTTCCACGGATGCTTTCGGGCAGGATGGGGCAGGATTGACGGAGGATTGGTTAATGCGAGGGGCGTTGCACTTGGGCGGCAGGGGCGGCAAGGTGCCGGGCATCAAGGCAGGAGGCCCGACCCGTGACATTGCTTATTCTTGGACTGATCCTTTGGTATGCGGCGCATCTGTTCAAACGGATGGCCCCGACGATGCGTGCGGGGCTAGGGGACAAGGCGAAAGGGCCAGTTGCCTTGGCGCTGCTTGTATCGGTGGGTCTGATGGTCTGGGGCTACCGCGCGGCGGAGGTGGTGCCGGTCTACAGCCCGTGGCCGGGGATGGGGCATCTGAACAACCTGCTGATGCTGATCGCGATCTACCTTTACGGGGTCGGAGGCACGAAGGGTTTGCTTTACCCCCGGATGCGGCATCCGATGCTGTGGGGAACGGTGATCTGGGCGGTGGGGCATCTGCTGGTGAACGGGGATCAGGCGTCTATTGTTCTGTTCGGGGGGATCGGGGTCTGGGCCCTTATCAGTATCGTCGTGATCAACCGAGCACAGGATTGGACGCCGCCGGCGCCCGGGCGCGGGATCAAGGGGGACGCGATGAACCTTGCTGGGACGCTGATCCTGTACGGTTTGATTGCGGGCATTCACGTCTGGTCAGGACATTCGCCTTTCATGGGGAATTATGGATGAAACTGTATCGTTTTCTGTCGGACGACGACACATCGGCGTTTTGCCACAAGGTGACGGCGGCACTGAACAAGGGCTGGGCGCTGCAGGGAAATCCGATCTATGCGTTTGATGCGGCGCGTGGGGTGATGCGTTGCGGGCAGGCGGTAGTAAAGGATGCGCCGGGGGTGTACGGCCCGGAGACAAAGCTGGGCGATCAATGAAGACAAACCCGGGCCGTTACTTTGAGGATTTCAGGGTGGGGCAGGTGATCCGCCACGCCGTCCCGCGCACGGTGACGGGGGAACGGGCGATCTATCACGCGCTGTATCCGATGCGGCATGCGCTGTATTCATCGGATGTTTTCGCGAAGAATTGCGGGCTTTCGTCGGCGCCGCTAGATGATCTGGCCGTGTTTCATCTTATCCTAGGAAAGACTGTTCCCGATATCAGCCTGAATGCGATTGCGAACCTGGGTTATGCCGAGGGGCGCTGGCTGGAACCGGTCTGGCCGGGGGATACCCTGCAGGCAAGCAGTCAGGTGATCGGGGTTCGGCAAACGTCCAATGGCGAGGCCGGAGTTGTCTGGGTTCGGACAACGGGGACCAACCAGCACGGACGGGACGTCATCACCTTCGTGCGCTGGGTGATGGTGCGAAAGCGGGATACAGGGAGTGCGGCCCCGATGACGGTGGTGCCGGAACTGGCAACGTCGGTGCCGGCGGGTGATCTGGCAGTGCCTGCGGGGCTGAATTTCAGCAGGCATGACTTTGCGCAATCGGGCGAGGTGCACCGCTGGGGTGATTACGCGGTGGGCGAGACGATCAACCATGTGGACGGCGTGACGGTGGAGGATGCGGAACACATGCTGGCGACGCGGCTGTGGCAGAACACGGCGAAGGTGCATTTCGACGTGACGGCACGGGCAGACGGGCGGCGGCTGGTTTACGGGGGGCATGTGATCAGTCTGGCGCGGGCCTTGTCGTTCAACGGGCTGGCGAATGCGCATTGCGTGGTGGCCCTGAACGGGGGTAGTCATGCGAACCCCTGTTTTGCGGGTGATACGGTGCGGGCGTGGTCCGAAGTGCTGGACCGGGCGGAAACGGGCGCGCCGGGGGTTGGGGCGTTGCGATTGCGATTGGTGGCGGTGAAGGACGGGACGGCCCCCTTTGCCCTGAAGGGTGATGACGGGCGGTATCTGCCGGGGGTTCTTCTGGACCTGGATTATTGGGCGCTGGTTCCGGTTTAGGGCTTTTTGGTCATGATCGGCACAAGGATCACGGCGTTCATGATTGCACAGCCCGGGATGAAATTCGCATGCCATGCGGCGATGCAGCGCGTGACACTGGCGAAAAACCCGCTATTCAAAGCGAGAAGCAAACGGTTGTCTGGCCGGTGATCAGCGGACAAGCCCGGCAGCGATACAAGGAACCGCCCATGGCCCAAGCGAAACGCGTTGAACGCCCGCTTTCCCCGCATTTGCAGATCTACCGCCCGCAGATGACGTCGATCAGTTCAATTCTGACGCGGATTACGGGGAATGCCCTGATCGTCGGGGTTGTGCTGGCGGTGTGGTGGCTGCTGGCGGCAGCGACATCGGAGGAATACTTTGCAGTGGCGAACGGGGTGGCGACATCATGGTTCGGGAATCTGGTGTTCACGGGGTCGCTTTGGGCGGTCTGGTATCATTACCTTGCGGGGCTGCGGCATCTTTATTTCGATGCAGGGCACGGGTTGGACATCAAGACTGCCGAGCGTCTTGGCTGGGGCTGCATCATCGGGTCGGTCGTGCTGACGATCCTGACCATTCTGATCATTTGAGGGGGCCGACATGCGCTATCTGACGGATCGCAAACGCGCCGTGGGGCGTGGGGCAGCCCACACCGGGACACAGCATCATTGGTACATGACGGTGTCGGCTTCGGCGTTGGCGTTCATGGTTCCGGTTTGGCTTTACGTGTTCGGATCAACCCTTGGGCAGGGGCGGGAAGAGGTGCTGGCGACCTTTGCGCGGCCGTTTCCGGCGATTCTGACAGGTCTTGTCCTGTTCGTGGGGATGCGGCACTTCGCCAAGGGGGCGACCACGATGATCGAGGATTATGCCCGGGGGTCCACCCGCAAGGGGCTGATCATGTTCGTGATTTCTTTGTCTTATGCGGTTACGGCGGTGGGTTTGTTCGCCCTTGCCAAGATCGCGCTTTGAAAAGGCTTATGTGAATGTCGGCTTATGAATATGAAGTGCACGAGTATGACGTCGTGGTCGTCGGTGCGGGTGGTGCCGGGTTGCGGGCGACGCTGGGCATGGCGGAGCAGGGGCTGCGAACGGCCTGCGTGACAAAGGTGTTTCCGACGCGCAGCCATACGGTGGCCGCACAGGGCGGGATCGCGGCGTCGCTGGGGAATATGGGGCCGGACAGCTGGCAGTGGCACATGTATGACACGGTAAAGGGCAGCGACTGGCTGGGCGACACGGACGCGATGGAATATCTGGCGCGTGAGGCACCGAAGGCGGTGTACGAGCTGGAACATTACGGAGTGCCGTTTTCGCGGACCGAAGAGGGCAAGATTTACCAACGGCCCTTTGGCGGACATACGACGGAATACGGTGAAGGCCTGCCGGTGCAGCGCACCTGTGCGGCGGCCGACCGTACGGGGCATGCGATTCTGCATACGCTCTATGGGCAGAGCCTGAAGAACAACGCGGAATTCTTTATCGAATACTTTGCCATTGACCTGATCATGACCGACGGACGCTGCACCGGCGTTGTGGCGTGGAAGCTGGACGACGGGACGATCCATGTGTTCAACGCCAAGATGACGGTGCTGGCGACGGGCGGCTATGGGCGGGCCTATTTCAGCGCGACGAGCGCCCATACGTGCACAGGGGACGGGGGCGGAATGGCGGCGCGGGCGGGATTGCCGTTGCAGGATATGGAGTTTGTGCAATTTCACCCGACGGGAATTTACGGGGCGGGTTGCCTAATCACCGAAGGCGCGCGGGGCGAAGGCGGGTATCTGACGAATTCCGAGGGCGAGCGGTTCATGGAACGCTATGCGCCGACATACAAGGATCTGGCGTCGCGGGACGTTGTAAGCCGCTGCATGACGATTGAAATCCGCGAAGGGCGGGGGGTGG
>JANMDH010000463.1:0-8723 GCA_031376195.1 Gemmobacter sp.
TTCTTGTGAACATTTTCCGTTGGAATTGGGATGGTTAGTGACCGATGAAAACTTTCGTCGACAGGGGCTTGCCCGCTTCGTCGCAAGTGGGCTTGTCAATAAGGCGCAAAAAGGGGCATTCGCCACGACTAGGTTGACCAATCGTCATATGCATAACATGCTGCAAGCCTTGGGATTTCATGTCGAAGGAAATTCCTATCCTTCCAAGCGGACCCCAGGCGAATGGCTGCATTTATACATTCGCCCAAGTCAAACAAAGTCCAAATAGTGACATCGGTGGTGCGTGCAAACGGGCGCATTGCCACCGTCAATACCCCGGCTGCGGCCCGGTCCGGCCCGTCACGGGAATAGGGGTGTAAGTGCTTTTGTCCATCACCGAAATCCCTTCGACGCCATAACGACGTTATCCGTAACATAGGCCACACGCCCCTATTTTGCAACCGCGCGCCTATCGGCCCGCCGGGTTCCGTTCCTGCATTTCCAGCCTTCGTGACGGGAACTTGTCAATCGCCGCCGTAATCTCGCGCAGCTCCCATGGCAGCGGCTTGCGCAGCTCCGCCTGCCCGTCCTTGTCCATCAGCACCAGCGAAAAGCCACGGGGCCGAAGTTTCTGGCGCAACTCCGATTTCCCGGCCGGGTCGGTATCGGTGATCAGCACCACATCCCGCTCCGCCAGAACCTTCAGATCCGGCCCGATCAGCTCCATCTGGCGGATGAAATTCGGGTCGTTCGGGCTGTCTGCAAACACCACCACCGGGCGTTTCAGATACAAAAGATCGGCCAGTATCACCTCGGTTGCCGACTGCGGTATCATTGGTGGATCGACTGCCCCGGCTTGCAAGGGCAGCAGGGCTGTGAAAACAAGGATCGACAATAGTTTCATTCATGCCTCCGTCCTGTCTGATATAGGGGCAAAGGCCTGAAACCCAAACGATAAGTCCGGATACACCCGGCAAAGGAACAGCGATGACCGGACCGCGCGACGACTGGGACAAGACGGCCCGCAAGGAACTCAAAGGGGCCGACCCCGAAAGCCTGACCTGGAACACGCTCGAAGGCATCGCCGTCAAGCCGCTGTATACCGCCGCCGATACCGACCACCTGACCCACCTTGGCACGATGCCAGGAACCGCCCCCTTCACGCGCGGCGTCCGCGCCACGATGTATGCGGGCCGCCCCTGGACGATCCGGCAATATGCCGGTTTTTCCACCGCCGAGGAATCCAACGCCTTCTACCGCACCGCCCTTGCGGGTGGCCAGCAGGGCGTCAGCGTCGCCTTCGATCTCGCCACCCATCGCGGTTACGACAGCGATCATCCCCGGGTAGAGGGTGATGTCGGCAAGGCAGGCGTGGCGATTGACAGCGTCGAGGATATGAAAATCCTGTTCGACGGCATCCCCCTGGAAAAGATCAGCGTGTCGATGACGATGAACGGGGCGGTGATCCCCGTCCTCGCCTGCTTCATCGTTGCGGGCGAAGAACAGGGCGTCCCCCGCGCCGCCCTTTCCGGCACCATCCAGAACGACATCCTCAAGGAATTCATGGTCCGCAACACCTATGTCTACCCGCCCGAACCCAGCATGCGGATCGTGGCCGACATCATCGAATACACGGCGCATGAGATGCCAAAGTTCAATTCGATCAGCATCAGCGGCTACCACATGCAAGAGGCCGGCGCGAACCTCGTGCAGGAACTGGGCTTCACCCTTGCCGATGGCCGCGAATATGTCCGCACCGCCCTCGCGCGCGGCATGAAGGTCGATGATTTCGCCCCCCGTCTGTCGTTCTTCTTCGCCATCGGCATGAACTTTTTCATGGAGGCCGCCAAACTCCGCGCCGCCCGCCTGCTGTGGCACCGGATCATGACAGAATTCGGTGCGACCAAACCCGAATCCCTGATGCTGCGCACCCATTGCCAAACCAGCGGATGGAGTCTTGCGGCACAGGACGTGTTCAACAACGTCACGCGCACCTGCATCGAGGCGCTGGCAGCAACCCATGGCCATACGCAATCCCTGCACACCAACGCGCTCGATGAGGCGATGGCCCTGCCCTCCGATTTCGCCGCCCGCATCGCACGAAATACCCAACTGATCCTGCAGGAAGAAACCGGGATCACGCGCGTTGTCGATCCCCTCGCAGGCTCCTACTACGTCGAGAAACTCACCGCCGATCTGGCCGATGCCGCCTGGACGCTGATTGAAGAAGTCGAAACTCTGGGCGGCATGACACGCGCGGTGGCCAGCGGCATGCCAAAACTCCGCATCGAGGAATCCGCCGCCAAACGCCAGGCGCAGATCGACCAGGGGGCCGAAGTCATCGTCGGCGTGAACAAGTACCGGCAGGGCGAAGAGGCGGAATTGAACATCCGCTCCATCGACAACCTTGCCGTCCGCGATGCCCAGATCGCCCGCCTGAAAGCCGTTCGCAAATCCCGCGACGCCGCCGCCTGCGATGCGGCCCTTGCCGAACTGGCCCGCCGGGCCCGTGACGGCGGCAACCTGTTACAGGCCGCCGTCGCCGCTGCCCGCGCCCGTGCCACCTTGGGCGAAATCACCTCCGCGATGGAACAGGTCTTTGGCCGCTACACCGCACAGGTGCACACTCTGTCCGGCGTCTACGGGGCCGCCTATCAGAACGACCCCGACTTCGCCGCCCTGCAATCCGAAGTGGCGCAGTTCCAGGCGACCGAAGGCCGCCCGCCGCGCATGATGGTCGTCAAGATGGGGCAGGACGGCCATGATCGCGGGGCCAAGATCATCGCCTCCGCCTTTGCCGACATCGGCTTTGACGTCGATGTTGGTCCCCTGTTCCAGACCCCGGCTGAGGCGGCGCGTGACGCAGTGGCCAACAAGGTGCATGTGGTCGGCATTTCCTCACAGGCGGCAGGCCACATGACCCTCGCCCCTCAACTCGTCCGCGCCCTGCGCGACGCCGGGGCCGAGGATGTGATCGTGATCTGCGGTGGCGTAATTCCGGCACAGGATTACAATTATCTCAAACAGCACGGCGTCAAGGCAATCTTCGGCCCCGGCACCAACATCCCCACCGCCGCCCGCGATGTGCTGGGCCTGATCCGCAGAAAAACCCCCTGATCCATTCACATTGGCCCAAACATCCTGGGGGTGAGGACCAAAGGGACGAGGGGGCACCGCCCCCTAAAATCCTTTCTCCAAGGATTTTACCCCTTACAGCTCGATTTCGCCCATCGGTTCCGCTGCAATCTCCGCAGGGGTTTTCTTGCGGATCAGGATATCCCCGTTCGGCATCAGTTCCGGCATGTTGTAATCGTTGATATTCCCGACCAGTGCCATCAGCTCCTGCAGCATCGGTTCCGCTTCCTGCAACGCCGCTGCCATGTCATCCAGCGCAGGCTCCACTTCCGCCATCAGTCCGCGCAGAAAGATTTTCGCCCCTTGTTCCAACAGGCTCGACCCCGCGACCATGTCGTCGTTTATGATCCGGCCGTTGTCCGATTCTGCATGGGCCGGCGAAAGGCCCAGCATCAGCCCCAGTGCGGCAGGCAGGATTGCGTATTTCATCGGCAGCTCCTCGAGGTAACCGCTTTTATATTACCATATCCAGTGTCACGGGGAAATGATCCGATGCGCTCAGCAGGGCATCGCGCAGTTCGGGCACCTTCCAGCAGGCCGGATCGTTGAATGGGTGCCAGATTCGCCACGCAGGTTCCGTTGCAGCAAGATCCGGCGACACCATGATGAAATCCAGCATCGCCTCGAAATAGCGTTTGGCGGGCGGCAGATAAAACCGCGCCGAGGTCGGGGTGACACCTATCCGCGTCGCCAGCGCCATCTGCGCATTCGGGTCCTGCAGCCGTATCTGGTCGCCCGAACCCATCGTCACCTCGACCCCGGATCGCCCGAGCTGCGCCTCGTATTCGTCAATGCCGGGGCCATCGTTGAAATCCCCCAGAACGATCAGGCTGTCGCCCGCCGCCAGATGCACCTCTGCCCGCGCCCGCAGCCAAAGGCATTGGCCCAGCTGTTTGCGCCGGTTTTCAATCGCGATCCGGATCATGCCCTGTTCCCCGCGCGCCCCGTGCGGCGCTTTCGATTTCACATGCACGCCGATCAGGCGCAGAACACGCGCCCCCGCCGTCGTCACTTGCAATTCCAGCGGGGGTTTGGCGAACCGCACCAGATCGGGCGGCGCGCCTGCCATCGTCTGTGCGCGGTATTGCCCGTCAAAGCGCGGCACCTCGCCTGATCCCAGCGGGATCGGCCACTGCCCTTGCGGGTCATGCCGCACCGTCAATCGGTCGGGGTCGTAGAGCAGCGTGATTTCCTGTTCCGTCTCGGACGCATATCCCGTCACCGCCCGCCGCGCCCGCAAGCCCATCACTTGCGCAAACCGTTCCAACGCCGTGACCGAAGATCGCCTGCCATTCGTGTCCGGCGCCTCGATCACCATCACGGCATCGGCGTCCATCGCATTGAACACGATGCCCAATGCGCCGATCTGTTCGGCCCGTGTGGTCTTGTACCGCGCCGATGGCCCCCCGTCTGACAACAACCGGCCCTTGTCGTCGAACAGGGCATTGAACCATTCACAATTATAGGTCGCGATGCGGATACGGTCAGGCATCAAGCCGCGCCGCAATGTCATTCCACGCAGCATTGATCGCGATCAACCGCCGTTCAGCCAGCTTTATGGCCTCGGGCGGAACGCCCCGCGCGATCATCTGATCGGGATGCCCGTCGCGGACCGCCTTTTTCCATGCCGCGCGTGCCTGATCCAGACTGGCATCGCCCGGCAGGCCCAGCACATCATAAGGATCAGGCGTCGCATCCGGCACATAGCGCGCCCGCATCGCGCGAAAGCCTTGGTCTTCGATCCGCAGGATGCGCGCCACTTCGGCCAGAAAGTCTTCCTCCCCCGGATGCCAGTCGCCATCCGCCACCGCGATATGGAACAGTCCCTCCATCAGGTCGGTCAGAATGTCGCTGTCCTGATCGAACATCGCCCGGATCTTGCGCGCATAGCCGTCAAACCCCGCCACGTCCTGCCGTGCCAGATTGAACACGCGCGCGGCGTTCGCCTCTTCGCCCGCTGGAATGCTGAACACCTGCCGAAAGGCCGACACCTCGTCGCGCGTGACCGTGCCATCCGCCTTTGCCATCTTCGCCCCCAACGCGATCACCGCAATGGTAAAAGCGACGGATCGCTCCGGTTGGCGGGGGGATGGCGAAAACAATCGGTCAAACACCGCAGCGAACCCTTCGCCTGCGGACAGGGCGGATACGGCTTCGCTGATACGGGTCCAGATTGACATGGCGGCACCTTAACCGGGCATAAAGGCAGAGTCAGGACAGGAATTTCTGCATCAGCACAAGATCCCACCATTTGCCGAATTTGCGCCCGACCTGTGGCAACACTGCGACCTGAACATAGCCAAGTGCCGCATGAAACGCGACGCCGGGGGGATTGCCCGCACTCACCCCGGCAAAGATGGAATGCGCGCCGCCTGCGCGCGCGTGATCCTCGATCGCCGTCAACAGGCCGCGACCCATGCCCCGGCCCCGCGCGGCAGGGGCCAGCATGATGCTGTGCTCCACCGTATGCTGATAGCCAACGCCCCCCCTGAACTGGCCATAGGTCGCAAAGCCCAGCACCGCATCCCCCGCGACCGCAACCAGAACGGCATGCCCGGCAATGGCCTTGTCCGCCAGAAACTGCACCAGATCGTCGGCGGATTTTTCGACCGGGTTAAAGGTGATCACCGTGTCGCGGATCACCGCGTTCCAGACCGCCAGAATGCCCGGAATATCCTGTTCGCCCGCCGCCCGGATCATTCCAGCACACGCGGCCCGCCCGGCGTGTCAAAGGTCGCGCGCAGGGCCTTGGTCGCCCCCGGCACCAGAACCACACGCGGATCGTCCAGGCGCGGGGCCAGCAGGGCGCGCAGCACATCCGCCTCCGGATGCGCAATCTCGAACAGCGTCAGGCGCAGGCCGCTATCGGGCAGGGCGCGTGCCGGATGCGCCGGTCCCTCCCACCTGATCAGTGCCGGAAAAGCCCCGTCAAAAGGCAGGCGCCCGTCCTGTGGCACCGCCATCTGCCAGCGATACGCGCCCCGTGCCAGTGCCACAGGCAAACCGATGCCCGGTGGGCTGATGGCACATTCCCCCGCCAGATCATCGCAGCCTGCCACCCAGTTTGTCAGGCGTGGCCCGCCGCTGAAATTGTCCAGATCGAACCATCTTGGCGATTCCGGGCGTGCGACGTCGGGGTCATTTGCAATCACCTCCAGATACAGATCCCCCAACCCCAGCAATCGGTTATGTGTCGCCATGTGGGAATGTTTCCCACCCCCGCCAAGCGGCACACCCAGCACGGATTCAACATGATCCACACCTTCCGCCAATGTCGCCGCCGACACTGCCAGATGATCGAACCGCAGCATCAGGCCGCTGCCCTCGCCTGAATAACCACGGGTGCCGCCCGCATCGCCAAGGCCAGCGCATTGAACCGCGATGCCGCAACTTCGCCAAACAACCCGTCGCCGCGTTCGGTCAGGCGCAACTCCAGCACCCGTTTCTTCGGGTTCCAGTGCAGGCTGCCCGCCGTTTCCGGGTTCTCGATGGAAAACATCGCACCAAAGCGCATCGCCTTGCCCAGAATTTCCGCATCCCGCATCTGATCTTCGTTCAGCAGCCGGAACAGCGGCTCCAGCCGCGACCCGGCCCGACTGTTCTTGTACCGGTGCAACAGCGCCAGCCCCAGAAACACCCGCCCCGGATGATCCAACCCGCCAAGGTTGGCCCGCGTCGCGTTGTCAAAACACGCCTCCGCCCGGTAATCCGGATGCGCCCGCCACGTTGTATCGTGCAGCAGGCACGCCGCCTTGATCAGGCGGATACGGTCTTTGTCGGCTTCGGCAAAGATCGGCATCAGAAAGGCGAACAGCTTCTTGCCAAAGCCCGGCACGCGCCCCTGGCTCGCCTCCGTCGCACGGCAGGCCTCGATCAACGGGTCGCGCGCGCGCAGACGTTCGGGCATCTGCTCGAACAGCATCCCTTCGCGGATGCCATAGGCCGACACGTCGATTTCCGATGGTTTGAAGATGTTGACCAGTTCGCGCAGCACCTCGCAGGCCAGCGGCACCAGTTCCATCCGTTCCGCCCCGGTTCCCGTCCGCCCCCGCAACATCGCCAGGTCATTCGCCGCGATCCAGTCGATCGTGTCCAGAACCGACCGGGGCGTCATGCGGTATTCGTGCAGAACCGTCAGCGGATAGTTCCGCCGTTCCATGTCCAGACGCGCGATCACCCGCCACGATCCGCCTACCAGATAGATGCGCTCGCCCTCGGATTTCAACTGCCCGCGCAGGTCTTTCAGGATGCCCTCGATATGTGCCTGCCGCTTTTTCACCCCCCCTTCCACCTGCTGCAACCGGAACGGCCCCAGCGGCGATGTCGCGCGTTTGCCCACCTTGCCATCGCCGATCCGCGCCAGTTCCATCGAATTGCCCCCGATGTCACAGACAATTCCCTTGGCATCGGGCCAGCCCAGCAATACGCCTTGCGCCGACAGGCGCGCCTCTTCATCCCCGTCGATCACCGTCATCTTCAGCCCGGTTTCGCGCAGAACTTGCGCCTGAAAATCGGGGCCATCCACCGCCTCGCGCACCGCCGCCGTCGCAACAACGGTCAGCGGTTCGATATCCATCCCTTCGGCCAGCAGGGCAAAGCGTTTCAACGCGGCCAAGGCGCGTTCCTTGCCGCGCGGGTTCAGATGGTTGGTTTCGGCCAACCCAAGGCCCAACCCGGCCATCACCTTTTCGTTGTAGAAATACGCAGGGCTGCGCGCGGCCCCGTCAAACACCACCATCCGGACCGAATTTGATCCCACATCGACAACGCCAACCCGGCTTAGCGCGCGGGCGGACGGATCGTCGAACAGGGCTTTGCCGAACAGGCCGTGCTCGTCGGCCATCCCGTCAGAAAGTGAACCATCACCCGTCATTTGGCCTGCCCCCCAGGTTCATTCCGGCGCGACCATGCCGTGCTATGGCGCAGGGGTCAACGGCTCACAAATCCTGCGGCACGCTTTCATCCCGCGGATGCGCAAGCCGCGGCACGTCTTTTGCCCCGGCTGTTCCCCGCCCCGAAAGTGACGGGTTTTCCATGAAAAATCTGTGACAGTTAAAGGGGTTGGCGTGCCCCTCATTCAACTGCCGGACATAGTGGCCATCCGGCTGCAACACCCAGCTTTGCGCTTCATCCGCCAGATTGGCCGCCATGATCTGCCCCATGATCTGGTTCTTCACCGTCGGGTTCATCGCCTCGACCAGTGTTTCCACCCGCCGCGTCAGATTGCGCCCCATCCAATCGGCGGATGAAAAATACACCCTCGCCTTTTTCGACGGCAACCCGTGCCCGTTCCCGAAACACACGATCCGGCTGTGTTCCAAAAAACGCCCCACCACCGATTTTACCCGGATGTTGTCCGACAACCCCTTGATCCCCGGCCGCAACCCGCAAATCCCCCGCACGATCAGGCTGATCTTCACGCCCGCATGGCTTGCCGCATACAAGGCGTCGATGATGTCCGGCTCGATCAGACTGTTCACCTTGATCCAGATTTCCGCCGGGCGTCCCGCTTGCGCATGCGCCGCCTCTGCCGCGATCAGTTCCAACAGGCGCGGCTTCAGGGTCATCGGCGCAATCGCCAGATTTTCCAGACCCTCGGGCTGCACATA
>JANMDH010000466.1:0-1974 GCA_031376195.1 Gemmobacter sp.
GCGTTCAGCGCCCCCATGATCTGCGCCACACGCTCATACGGCACCGCCCCGTCCGCCCGCAGAAACACCTTGTTGCTCGTCCGCTCCGCCGCAATCGCCGTCAGTTTCGGGATCAACTCGCCTTCTACCACTTCCGTATTCTGGATCAGCACTTTTCCATCCGCCGTTACCGTCAGGGTCAGCGGTTCTTCCTGTTCCGTCGGCATCGCACTTGCCGCCGTGTCCGGCAGTTCCACCGGAACCCCCACCGTCAGTAACGGAGCCGCCACCATGAATATGATCAGCAGCACCAGCATCACGTCCACGAACGGCGTCACGTTAATTTCCGACATCGCCGCCGAACGCCCCCGGTGCCGACGCCCGCTGCGCCCCCCACCCGACTTCTGGATCACCCCACCCGCCATGGCTTACGTATCCAACTGGCGCGACAGGATTGTCGCGAATTCATCGGCAAAGGCCTCGTATCCCCCCAGAATCCGTTCACTATCCGCGTTCAGCTTGTTATAGAACACCACCGCCGGGATGGCGGCCACAAGGCCGATCCCCGTTGCCAACAGCGCCTCCGCGATCCCCGGTGCGACAACTGCAAGGCTCGTGTTCTGGCTGATCGCAATCTGTTCAAACGAATGCTTGATCCCCCAGATCGTTCCGAACAACCCGATGAACGGCGCTGTCGACCCCACGGTTGCCAGGAACGACAGCCCGCTGTTCAGACGCTCGCTCTCCTTCGCGATCGCCACGTTCATCGACCGGTCGATCCGCGCCTGCGCGCCCGCGATCAGCCCGCCATCCTGCCGATGGCTGCGCCGCCATTCCAGCATCCCCGCCGCGAAAATCTTTTCCGATTGGCCTTCCGGTGTCGGCCCCATCTTCTCGAACAACTCGTCCAGCGGTTCCCCCGACCAGAAGGCCCGGTCAAACACATCCGCCTCACGCCGCGCCGACCGGAAGGTCAGGTGTTTCTGGATGATGATCGCCCATGACCAGAACGACATGATCATCAGCCCGATCATGACAACCTGAACCGTCAGGGTGGCCCGTAAAAAAAGTGAAAGCAGCGAGAAATCAATCTCCTGCCCCGCTGCAAGGGTTGTGGTGTCCATTCGCCTGCTCGTTATGTGGGCCGTTTCTCGGCCTTCCTTACGCGGGATTCTATCCGGTTTTCAGGGGGAATGCCAACACATCTGTGTCACTGGCGAAAACACGCGCATTTCGCTGCCTCAATGAACCGCCCCCGACAGCACCCGCCGCACGATTTCCGGCACCCTCACCGCCGTCCCCCCCACGTTCAGGCAGATCAGCACGACCGCACAGCGAAACAGCGTCTCCCCGTTGCGCAGCACCGCCTGGTCCAGCAGAATCCGCGCCCCGGTCAGGCCTGTCACCTCGGTCGTCACAACCAGATCCTCGCCAAAGCGTGCAGGCCGCAGATAGTCCGCCTCGATCCGGCGCACCGCGAAAACAACCCCCTGATTGGCGAACATCTGCGTCTGATCCACGCCCAGCGAGGCTATCCACTCGCTCCGCCCCCGTTCGATATACTTCAGGTAGTTCGCATAATAGACGATCCCGGCAAGGTCGGTATCTTCATAGTAGACGCGGACAGGATGGGTGTGCAGGATCATGGGATCACCCTTTGTCAGATGCCAAAGGCGCAGTCGGTTCCCACGGGCCCACCAGATGTGTCGCCTCGTGATCCCCCGGCCAGGGCGGCATCGAAACACAGATGAACACCAACGGCTCCGCCCCATCACAGCGATACTGGAAGGCTGTCCCCACCGGGATATCAATCGACACACCCGCATGCAGCGGCGTTACCCGTTCTTCCGCCCCATCACTTCGCCAGATGGCACCCGCTCCGGACAGCACATGCCAAAACTCTGAAACCGTTGCGTGCAAAGTTGCCCGGTTGACCTGACCCGGCGGAACCGTTGAATGGATCATATTACCCGTCGGCCCCTCCATGATGAACCG
>JANMDH010000501.1:0-5339 GCA_031376195.1 Gemmobacter sp.
CGTCCGCCTGCCCGATCAGTTTCTGCTCCGCCTGCACCAGCAGCGGATCACCCTCCATCAGGCCAAGCGGCCCCAGCCCCCGGCACCCCATGAACATCCGCCGTGCATAGAAATGCCGGCTCCCATCCTCGTCGAACGGCGACAGGATGATGTTCTGTTCCCGGTAGATCGCCCCCGCCGGCAGCAGCACCGTATTCTTCGAATGCTTCAGCAGATGTTCCGCAATCGGAAAGCTGTTCGTGAACACCTGCAGCCGTTTTGCCGTCAACGGATGCACCATCTGGAACGTCGTCGTCCCCCCGTTGATGATGATCGCCTCACCATCCGCGCAAAGGTCCACCGCCGCCCGCGCAATCGCCCGCTTTTCCGCGATCCGGATGCCTTCGTTCACACTGAACGGCCGCGCGTTGATCCCCACGAACTGCGGTGGGGCCACTGATTCCGCCCCGCCCCGCACCCGCCGCAGCTTTTTCTGAACATGCAATGTCGCGATATCCCGCCGGATCGTCGCCTCAGATGATCCCGTCAATGTCACCAGATCGGTCACCGTCACCACGGGCCGCCCTTCGACAGCAGACAGGATCACTCTGTGCCGTTCCGACTCGTGCATATGGGCCTCCCCCTGCTTTCACGCTTTCATCAGTTTCAATCACTGTCAATCATTTTCAGTCACGATCCTCGTTTCTGCACTGCAGCATGATTGCTTATGATCGAATATGATTGACTTAAGCCCCCAATTCGGCACATTTGCCACAACGCAGGGGGAAGACACGATGGCCAGTGCAACAGGAAACCGGCTTCAGAACCTATGGGACGATGCCAAGACAACCGGCATGACCGAACCTGAAAAGCTCCTCTACCGCTCCAACCTTCTGGGTTCCGACAAACGGATCACCAACTACGGCGGCGGCAACACCAGCGCTAAGGTGATGGACCGCGATCCCCTGACAGGCCAGCTGGTCGAGGTGCTTTGGGTCAAAGGTTCCGGCGGCGATGTCGGCTCCATCAGGATGGACGGCTTTTCCACCCTCTACATGGACAAACTCCGCGCCCTGAAAGGTATCTATCGCGGCCCCGCGCATGAAGATGAAATGGTCGCTCTCCTGCCCCATTGCACCTTCAACCTGAACCCCCGCGCCGCCAGCATCGACACGCCCCTCCACGCCTATGTCCCCCGCAAACACGTCGATCACATGCATCCCGACGCCATAATTGCGATTGCCGCCTCAAAGAATTCCCGCGAACTCACGCGCCAGATTTTCGGCGATGCCATCGGCTGGCTGCCCTGGAAACGCCCCGGCTATGAACTTGGTCTCTGGCTCGAAGATTTCTGCCTCAACAACCCCAACGCCAAGGGTGTCATCCTGGAAAGCCACGGCCTTTTCACCTGGGATGACGACGCCAAAACCTGCTATGACCTGACCCTTGCGATCATCCAGCAGGCGATGGACTGGTTCGCCGCGCAAACCGCAGGCAAGGTCATCTTCGGCGGCCCTGTCACCGACAGCCTGCCCCCCTTCGAACGCCGCGCCACAGCCGCCCGCCTGATGCCCGCCATTCGCGGCATGATTTCCAAGGATCATCACATGGTCGGCCATTTCGATGACCAGCCCGCCGTCCTCGAATTCGTCAACGCCCAAAAACTGACGCCCCTTGCTGCCCTTGGCACATCCTGCCCCGATCATTTCCTGCGCACCAAAATCTGCCCGCTCGTCGTCCGTTTCGACCCCGCAAAACCCGATGTCGATGCCACGCTCGCCACCCTGCCTGCCCAAGTCGCCGACTACCGCAGCGCCTATGCCGCCTATTACGACCGCTGCAAACACCCCGACAGTCCCCCCCTCCGCGACCCCAACGCCGTCGTCTACCTTGTCCCCGGCGTCGGCATGATCACCTTTGCCAAGGACAAGGCCACCGCCCGCATCTCTGCCGAATTCTACGTCAACGCCATCAACGTCATGCGCGGTGCCGACACCGTCAGCACCTATTGCGGCCTCCCCGAACAAGAGGCTTTCGATATCGAATACTGGCTTTTGGAAGAGGCAAAGCTCCAACGCTTGCCCAGACCTCGATCCATGGCCGGACGCATCGCCTTTATCACCGGCGGTGCCGGCGGCATCGGATCGGCCACCGCAGACCGCTACCTGCGCGAAGGGGCCTGCGTCATGCTCGCCGATATTGACGCCGCCGCCCTGTCGGCCACAGCCGAAAACCTGTCCTCGCGTCACGGCCGCGACGTCCTGCGCACCGTCCTCATGGATGTCACCGACGAGGCGCAGGTCATCGCCGCCCATGCCGAAACCGCCCTCGCCTTCGGCGGTCTCGACATCCTCGTCTCCAACGCCGGCATCGCCACCTCCGCCCCGATCGAAGACACCACCCTCGCCCTCTGGAACCGGAACATGGACATCCTCTCCACCGGCTATTTCCTTGTCAGCCGCGAAAGTTTCAAACTCTTCCGCGCTCAGAACCTCGGCGGTGCCGTCGTCTTTGTCGCCTCCAAGAACGGCCTCGCCGCCAGCCCCAATGCCGCCGCCTACTGCACCGCCAAAGCCGCCGAAATTCACCTCGCCCGCTGCCTTGCCCTCGAAGGGGCCGAGGCCGGGATCAGGGTCAACGTCGTCAACCCCGACGCCGTTCTGCGCGGGTCAAAAATCTGGTCCGGCGACTGGCTGGATCAACGCGCCTCCACCTATAAAACCGACAAGGACGGGCTGGAGGAAATGTATCGCCAGCGCTCCCTCCTCAAACGCGCCGTCCTGCCCGAAGACATCGCCGAGGCCGCCTATTTCCTCGCCTCCGACCTCTCGTCGAAATCCACTGGAAACATCCTGAACGTCGATGCCGGCAATGTTCAGGCTTTCACGAGGTAAGCCATGATCGATCCTTCCCTGATACAGGCCGAAAATGCCGCCCGCCTTGCCCATCTGCAGGCTGATTACGACGCCCTTGGCGCGCATCTCGCCCGGCGTGGCATCGACATCGCCGCCATCAAGGCCAAGGTCGCCGCCTATGGCGTCGCCGTGCCCAGCTGGGGTGTAGGCACCGGCGGCACCCGCTTTGCCCGCTTTCCCGGCCCCGGCGAACCCCGCCACATCTTTGATAAACTCGACGACTGCGGCGTCATCCAGCAACTCACCCGCGCGACCCCCACCGTCAGCCTGCACATCCCCTGGGACAAGGCCCCCCCCGCCGACCTGAAAGCCAAGGCCGAAAGCCTCGGCCTCGGCTTTGACGCCATCAATTCCAACACCTTTCAGGATCAGCCCGGTCAGCCCCATTCCTACAAACATGGCTCCGTCGCCCATACCGACACCGCCACCCGCGCGCAGGCCGTCGAACACAACCTCGCCTGTATCGAGATCGGCACATCCCTCGGCTCCAAGGCCCTTACCGTCTGGGTCGGCGACGGCACCAACTTCCCCGGTCAGCAGGATTTCACCCGTCAGTTCGACCGCTACATGGACAGCCTCAAGGCCATCTATGCCGCCCTGCCCCCCGATTGGCGTCTGTTCACCGAACACAAGATGTATGAACCCGCCTTCTATTCCACCGTCGTGCAGGACTGGGGCACCAATTACATCATCGCCACCGAACTCGGCCCCCAGGCCCATTGCCTTGTCGATCTGGGCCATCACGCCCCCAACGTGAACATCGAAATGATCGTCGCCCGCCTGATCCGTCAGCGCAAACTCGGCGGCTTTCATTTCAACGACAGCAAATATGGCGATGACGATCTCGATACCGGCAGCATCGACCCCTACCGCCTGTTCCTCGTCTTCAACGAACTCGTCGCCGCCGAAGGCCGCCCCGGTTTCAACCCCGCCTACATGCTCGATCAAAGCCACAACGTCACCGACCCCATCGAAAGCCTGATGCTGTCCGCGATGGAGGTGCAGCGCGCCTATGCCCAGGCCCTGCTCGTCAACCGCACGGCCCTCGCCGCCGCACAGGATGCGAACGACGCCCTTACCGCCACCACCGAACTCAAACACGCCTTCCGCACCGATGTGGACCCCATCCTCGCCATGGCACGGCTGGAACAGGGCGGCGCCGTCGATCCCGTCGCCGCCTTCCGCACCAGCGGCTACCGCGCCAAAGTGGCCGCGCTGCGCCCCAAGGTGTCAGGCGCGGGCGGGGGGATTGTTTAGGGGGGAACCCACCATTCGCGGGCCGATCAAAGGTGGCCTGCCGGGTTGAAATGCCATCCCGCGGATCGCTTGCCAGATGATCGATTCGGGCGCATGATTTTGCTTTGATTTTTACCAAAGGAATTGCCCGATGGTTCAGAAAATTTTGACGAATGGTCTCGGCGGCGATCTGCGAAATCCCACCGACAACCAAGGGCTCGACGATGACCGAATTGCTGTGGTTTTTCAGGTCGCCGCGTTTAGCTATATCATCGTCACGGTATCTGGGGCGGATCGCCTGAATCTGGAGGGGGCGAATGCGGGGAATACGCATTCCATCTTCAGCGGATCAGGCCGGGACACCGTCTTTGGCGGGGCGGGGGTCGAATATATCTTCGATCAGTCCGGCAATGATTTGTTCACCCTGCGCGGTGGCACCGACTTTTATTACAGCGGCAAAGGCAACGACTCCATCAATGGTGGCGTAGGGGTCGACACCATCAACTTCATTTACGTGTTCGACGACAAGAACAACGGCATCGTCAACACACGCGGCGTCACCTGCGATCTTGCAAAAACCGGCGTCCAGAATTTCGGGGTGTTTGGCAACGACCGGATTTCAGGGTTCGAAAACAGTTTTGGCAGCGACGGCGCAGACCAGATTTACGGCACCAGCCAAGCCAATAAATTGTACGGAAATGCGGGAAGCGACCTTCTGATCGGTCGGGCAGGCATGGATGAACTTGTGGGCAATGCAGGCAAAGACAAGCTACTGGGTGGCACCGAGGCAGACTTCCTGGACGGTGGTGACGGCAATGACAGACTGCTCGGCGACGAGGGCGCAGACACACTTTTGGGCCAGATCGGAAATGACGTCATATTTGGCGGTAGTGGTGCAGACGATCTTGCAGGCATGCAGGGGGATGACACGCTGACCGGTGGTGCCGGTATTGACTTTCTTGAAGGTTTCGAAGGTGACGACAGGCTCATGGGCGGCGCTGCGGGGGACTCGCTTTTTGGCGGTGTTGGCAATGATTTTCTGATGGGCGGCGCGGGCGCGGATTATCTAAATGCTGACCAAGACTCTGACAGGCTTGCAGGCGGTCGGGGGGCGGATACGATTGTCTTGGTCGAACTGACCGCAGCCCGCGATATCATCATCTTCAACCGGCTTTCAGACAGCAGCACCGGAACTATTGCGGGCACCAT
>JANMDH010000473.1:0-2981 GCA_031376195.1 Gemmobacter sp.
GCCTGCAATTCCACCCGCAGGTGCTGTTTGTAGCCCAGGGTTTCGGGCGTCAACGATGCCTTTGTCGGACCCCAGATCGGATACGTTTCGGGCGCGGTATCAAGCAGCGGATTGACCGTCATGGTCCAGTTGAACCGCCGGACCGGCGCGCCGTGCTGCAGTTTTAGCAGGAACTTCAGTGCCCGGTCGAAAATGCCCCTTTCATGCGCCAACGGCACCGGGGCATGCCATTCCATGAAACTCATCCCGATGTCGAAATCCAGCGACCAATCGGCCTGGCTGGTCACCATGCCCGCATCCATCCACAGGTCGTTATCACGTTCGTCCTGCAGGCTGAAATCACCTTGGGTCTGACGGGTGATGTATTCAAAGGGGCCATACGGCAGCGTCGATTCATCGAGGAATGTAAAGCTGTGGTCGATGCCCAGCGGTCGATTGATCCAGTGCCAGCGGTTTCCATCCTTGGTCAGCGAAAACCACTGGGGATAATCGCGGGCCTTGCTTTCCATGATCAGCTCCAGCAAATCCCACCCCGCCAGCGTCATATGCGGCAGCGATTGGCAGCGCAGCGGATCGTCCGCCAGCACCTTGGCGCGGTCGATCATTTCCGACACGTAGTGTTCATCCACATCAAAAACATGTTCAAAGACAGATCCCTTGCGGCCCGGCGTGTGCGGCTCCATGTTGACGGAATACATGTAATCGTCGCGGTCAAAGGGAAACGGAAAGCGGCGAATGCCTTCGGGCGAATTGCGATAGGTGAAATCATCGCGAAACGTTTCGGTGCGGAAAAAGTCGTGGAAGGCACCCGGTTTGAAATCGAGGCTCATTGTCCGCTCCTATCGGTCGATGGTGAGGGTCTTGCCCTCGAAACGCGAAACGCAGGGCATGATCTTGCAACCCTGCGCATGCTCGTCCGGCGTCAGCCAGTGATCGCGATGCAAGATCGTGCCATCGCGCACGACGACACGCGTCTCGCATTGCCCGCAGGCCCCGCCGCGGCAGAGGTAGGGCGCGTCGACGCCCGCTGCCTCCATCGCCTCCAGCAACGATTGCGAAGCGCCCACGGTGATGGTTTTTTGCGACGCGGCCAGTTCCACCTGAAACGGCATGCCGGTACCGGGGGCCAGAAATTCCTCATGTTGCAAGGCCATCGCGGGCCAGCCCATGCTTGCGGCGGTCGACAGCACCCACGTGATCATGCCCTTTGGCCCGCAGACATACAGATGCGTGCCAATCGGCTGCATCGACAGGATGCGGTTCAGGTCGATGACCTGTTTCTGGTCGTCAAAATAACAATGTACCCGTTCGGGATGCGCCAGTGTCAGGCGGTCCATATAAGCACCAAGCGGCTTTGAGCGTGCCGCATAGTGCAATTCAAACTTGCCGCCGAAATGCGAAAGCTGGGCGATCTGTGCCAGAAAGGGCGTGATGCCGATGCCGCCGGCGATCATCAGGTGCTTGCGTGCACGGGAGTCGAGTGGGAAGAGGTTGACAGGATAACTGATTTCCATCTGCAAACCCGGCTTGGCGTGCCTATGCAGGTAAAGTGACCCGCCCCGCCCCCTGTCGTCGCGGCGGACGGATATCTCGTAACCGCCCCGATCCTCGGGGTCGGACATCAACGAATAAGGGTTCAGGCGGCGGGTGCCGTGGTCATTCATTTCGACCACGGTATGCGCACCGCCCGAAAAAGCGGGCATCGGACTGCCGTCGAGAGTGACAAAGCGGAACCGCTTGATCATGTCGTTGACGTCGACGACGCTGGCCACGCGGACCTTGAGTTTTGCGCCACCGCTCATCTGAACCTCACCACGGACGCCGGAACCTGACCGGGATCTTCGGCATCTATGTTCACACCCTGAAAGGCCGCAAGGCGGCGCGAGTAGTGATCCCGAACGAAAAGGTTCAGCCCGCAATGGCTGCACTTGAACGGGTCGGTCGCGACGTTTTCAGTGATGCCCTTGCAATGCACGCATTGAACGCGGCGGACGGTTGATCCGCGATGTTCTTTCTGGATTGCGGCAAAAGGAAAGCCCGTCGCCATAATCTCGCGTTCGGCCTGCCCGATCAGGCCCTCGGTGCCCGCCAGATAGAACTGCGTGCCCATATGCGCGTCTGAAAGGACGCGCGCCAAACGCGGTAAAAGCGTGGGGATGGTCGGCCCGCGAAAAAACTGCGCGGCCCCAAGGGCCTGGAGAGCGGGTGAAAGATCGGTTCCGTTTGGCCCCGGCGCATAGATGATGTGCATGGTGGCCAGAACTGCCGATCTGTCTGTCGTGCGGGTCAGCATGTCGATCACCGCTTCGGCCCCTTCGCCGTCGGCCACCACAAGATGCAGTGCACCGGGCCGCAGTTCCAGAACGCCGTAGACTGGACGGCTTTTGATGGCAGGTGGAAACGCAGTCTTTGTCATCAACAAGTATCCATTTTGCCGAAGGACCGGCCAAAATCAGGGGTGCCCCTCATTGCGCACCTAACCCTGCACCGTGCGGCGCTTTTTGTCGGGGTCATAGAAGGGCATACCATGGGTCGTGGCCTTGATTGGCCCATGCGTCCCACACCGCACTTCAACAGGGGTGCCGTTGTTGGCACAATCGACAGGCAGGCGGGCAATGGCAATATTGTGCTTGTTCAACGGCGAATACATCGCCTGCGTGACAAGGCCGATCTGCTTGCCTTCACGGAACACGGGCGCACCATTGCCCGGCACGTTGGTGCCTTCCATCTTCAGTCCCCAGATTTTGAAGCGTTCGCGACCCTTCAGCCGATAATGCTCTTCCGCGCCCCTGAAGCCTGTCTTGCCCGGGCTTACGGTGAAATCGAGCCCAAGCTCCCACAGGGTGTCACCCGGACCTTCATCTTCGAAGGGATACATTTCCGAATTGTCAAAGGGGAAGAACAGCAGGTAACTTTCGGTGCGCAGCATATCGAGGGTGGTAAATCGGCAGGGGATGATGCCCAGAGCCGTGCCCTCATCC
>JANMDH010000475.1:0-1601 GCA_031376195.1 Gemmobacter sp.
TGCTTCTCCACCCCCTCCCCGCCTTCGCCGAAATGGCGTTCCAGGCCCAAGACCTGCTACCCAACCCCGACACCGCCCTGGCCGGGGCGCTGATCGCCTGTGCCACCGGCGTCACCGACCCCGACGCCGCCGATGCGGCCTTTCTGGGGGCGGGTTGGGAAAAGACCGAAGGCGAGGGCAGCTGGTCCTACGCCAGCGGCCCCCTGACCGTGATGATGTGGACCGTCCCCGGCTTCTGCATGGTTGACGCGCCCGACATCAGCACCGACGCCATGGCGACCACCTTCCTCGGCCTCGCCAACATCCCCCCCGGCGGCGCGCGGGATGCCGACGGCTGCCGCACCTTCGCCCTTGACCCGAACATCACTGTCACCCTCAACGGCCCCGGCAACGACCCCGTCTGCGCATCCGACACCGGGGCGGCCATGCGGTTTTCGCATGCCCCATGATGAAAGCAAAACAACCTTGAAAACACTCATTACTGTC
Organism: Gemmobacter sp.; assembly: GCA_031376195.1. Taxonomy (GTDB): domain Bacteria; phylum Pseudomonadota; class Alphaproteobacteria; order Rhodobacterales; family Rhodobacteraceae; genus JANPIX01. The sequence continues at coordinate 487 of JANMDH010000475.1, forward strand.
CTCGCCCTCATCGCATCGACCACAGTGGGCGCTGCAGCCGAGGTTGGTCAACAACCGATCGCGACTGCGCGCGCGATGCAGATTTTCGATGCCGTCTGCTCCGCGAACGTGGCGAAACAGTTCGTCGGCGCGAAAGCCGCCATGACTGCGAACGGGATCACCATAAAGGACAATGGCACGATCTATGGCACCGTCGAGCATGTCTCGATGAAGGTCTCAAAGCCAGCACAGGTCAGCGACTGCACCCTTGTATGGCGGTCAAGCGAATCATCCCGCAAAGTCCTGTCTCAGCTGAAGGCGGTGGGAATCGTACCAACGCCCAAGGGACAGCTGAGCGAATATAACGGGCAGACAGTCTGGCTCGTTGGCCCCTTTGGACCCGAAGGCATCGTGAGTTTTTACAGTCTCGCCATGTTCGCAGTAAAGTAACCTACGTGATCGCTGCGCTGGTCCGGCCAACGGGCCGACCGACCCTGTGATAAGACCTAACCAAAAGGTAGCCCATGTCAGTCCTCGTCAACACTCAAACCCGCCTGATCTGCCAGGGCTTCACCGGCAGCCAGGGCACCTTCCACTCCGAACAGGCCATCGCTTACGGCACGAAAATGGTCGGCGGCGTCACCCCGGGCAAGGGCGGCACGACCCACCTCGACCTGCCCGTGTTCAATTCGGTGCATGAGGCGATGGCCGTCACGCAGGCCAACGCCACCGTCATCTACGTGCCCCCGCCCTTCGCCGCCGACAGCATTCTTGAGGCGATCGACGCCGAAATCCCGCTGATCGTCTGCATCACCGAAGGCATCCCGGTGCTGGATATGATGAAAGTCAAACGCGCGCTGGAAGGGTCGAAATCCCTGCTGATCGGCCCGAACTGCCCCGGTGTGATGACCCCCGGCGAATGCAAGATCGGCATCATGCCGGGCTCGATCTTCAAACGCGGTTCGGTCGGGGTTGTTTCCCGGTCCGGAACGCTCACCTATGAGGCAGTCAAGCAGACCACTGATGTCGGCCTCGGCCAATCCACCGCCGTGGGCATCGGCGGCGACCCGATCAAGGGCACGGAACATATCGCCGTGCTGGAAATGTTCCTCGCCGATCCGGAAACGCAATCTATC
>JANMDH010000502.1:0-31879 GCA_031376195.1 Gemmobacter sp.
GTTTCCCGGTCCACGATCTTGGTCGATTTGCCGATGAACACGCCCATCCCCAGAACCGATCCTTCGCGCACGATGCAGCCTTCGACCACTTCCGACCGTGCCCCGATAAAACAGTTGTCCTCGATGATCGTCGGCCCCGCCTGCATCGGCTCCAGCACGCCGCCAATCCCCACGCCGCCCGACAGATGCACGTTTTTGCCGATCTGCGCGCAGGACCCCACCGTGGCCCATGTGTCGACCATCGTGCCTTCGTCCACAAAAGCCCCCAGGTTCACGAATGACGGCATCAGCACCACCCCTTTGGCGATGAAGGCAGACCGCCGCACCACGCAACCAGCCACCGCCCGAAAGCCTGCACTACGCCAATCGGCCTCAGTCCAGCCCTTGAATTTGCTGTCCACCTTGTCCCACCAGCCGCCGCCCTGCGGGCCGCCCGAATGGTGTTCCATATCCTTCAACCGAAAGCCCAGCAGCACCGCCTTTTTCGCCCACTGGTTTACATGCCAGTCGGCCCCCTGCTTTTCCGCCACGCGCAAGCTGCCTATGTCCAGCGCCTCGAGCGTTGCCTCAATCGCGTCCCGCACCTCGCCCTTCGTTGCGGGGGTGATGGCGTCGCGCGCCTCCCAGGCGGCGTCGATGGCGGTGGCAAGGGCGGCGTGGGTCATGGGTCATCCTTTCGGGGTGGCAGGTATTTCCGCCTGCCTATAAGCCTAGCGGGTGTTTCAAGCAATCCGAAGGCCGATATGTCCGATACCACCCGCAAACATCCCCTTCGATCGTCCAAACAGGACGTGCGCGACGCCAAGCGCATTCCCGATACGCCGCAGACCCGCGCGCCCACTTACCGGCTGGCCTTTGCCGACCCGGATTTCCTGACCCGTGAAGAACTGCGCCCCGTGCGGTTGCAGTTGGAACTGCTGAAACCCGAAATGGCACTGGACCGCGAAGGCATCACCTCCACCATCGTTCTGTTCGGCGGGGCCCGCATCCGCGAAGGCGGGGCATCGCCCCTGTCGCATTACTATGACGAGGCGCGGCGTTTTGCGCATCAGATCACGGCGCGCAGCATGGTCAGTGGCGGGCTAAGCGATGTCATCGTCACCGGCGGCGGGCCGGGCGTGATGGAGGCGGGCAATCGCGGGGCGGCGGATGCGGGCGGGCGGTCCATCGGGCTGAACATCGTGTTGCCGCATGAACAGGCACCCAATGCCTATGTGACGCCGGATCTGTGTTTCAACTTTCACTACTTCGCGATCCGCAAGATGCATTTCCTGATGCGCGCCAAGGCGGTTTGCGTGTTCCCGGGCGGGTTCGGCACGATGGATGAAATGTTCGAAAGCCTGACCCTGATTCAGACGGGGCGGATGAAAAGCATCCCGTTCCTGCTGTTTGGGCGGGCCTTCTGGGACCGCATCATCAACTGGCAGGCGCTGGCCGAGGCGGGGGTTATTTCAGCGGATGACCTGCACCTGTTCCGATTCGTGGAAACCGCGGAAGAGGCGATTGCGGCGATTGACGGCTGGGGTGTCCCGCCCTAAGGCCGCAGCCACCCCTCCATAAACTCCACCCGCGTGCAGCCCGCAAACCGCGCCATCCGGTCCAGTTCCGCCTCCAGCCGCGCCGACCGACCCGCGCCCCAACGAAGGCCCCGCTCCGGCCAGAACGCCCGCACGCGCAAAATCCCTGCATCTTTGTGTGCTTTGGCATCGATGCGCCCGATGATCTGCGACCCTTCCAGAACGGGAAAGACGTAATACCCATATTGCCGCTTTGCCTCCGGCACGAAAACCTCGATGCGGTAGAAGAACCCGAACAACCGCTCCGCCCGGTTGCGGTCGCGCAAGGCCGGGTCAAAGGGCGACAGAATGCGGATGCGCCCCGGGGGTTCGGGGGCGGCCCCGGCCTGTGCCTGAACGTCCGGCCAGCCAAGTGACCGACGCTGCAAACCATCAGCACCTTCCACCAGCACCTCGATCACCTCCCCCCGGCGCAGCGCATCGACCGCCCAAACCTTCGCGTCATCGGGCGATATCGCCCCCCAATACGCCGCCAATTCCCCGCTGGTTGCAAACCCCAGCCGGTCCAACGCCGACCGGCAGGCCCAGTCAACGGTCGCCCCCGCCTCGTGTGCGGCATCGCAGTGATGCGGGTGCAGAACCCGTTCCGTCAGATCATAAACCTTTTGAAACCCGTCCCGCCGCGTGACCGACAATTCCCCCACCCGCCACAGATATTCCAGCGCCGCTTTGGACGGATGCCAATCCCACCAGCCACCCTTTCCCCGCGCCTCGCCGACCCCGACGTCCGACGATGTCACCGGGCCATGATCCGCCACTTGCCGCAGAACCGCGTCGAACTTCGTCTCAAACCCGTCGCGTTGCCATCCCTGCCAGCGTTTCACCAGCCGCGTGCGATCCCGCGCGAAACGGTGCTTCCAATGCGGGAAAACGGCCGCAGGCAGGATCGAGGCATCATGCGTCCAGTGTTCCCACAAGCTGCGATCCTGTTCCAGCAGGGCCTTGAGCGTGGCAGGGCGATAGCTTTGCCGCCGTGCGAACAGGATCATGTGATGCGCCCGTTCCACCGTATTGATGCTATCGACCTGCACGAACCCGATCCGGTCAATCAGGGCCAGCAGATCAGCCCCCTTGGCCGGCCCTTCGGGTGCCTCGGCCAGCGCATGACGATGCAGGAACAGACGGCGCGCGGCGGCATTGGGCAGCAGGGGTAGGATCATGCCGACAGGCCTAGCATGTGGCGCACGATGGTCAATCGGGCCAGAGTGCCCGGAATGCAGGCGTTTGGTAACAATGTGAAAGATACCCGGCGTCATTGTGATCCGGATCAGAGTGTTATCGGTTGAACGGCCCTGCCGCTCAGGTCATTTTGAAGTAACGGCCGAAATTAATTTTGCGTATCGGACAGATGGCTTCTGCCAGCCCTGCCGTGACTCGCCGGGATTACCTGAAAGAAACGCACTTGCCCCACGAAACGCCCCTGATCGCCACAATCGTCGCCGGCCTTTGCCTCGCCTTTGTCATGGGGCTGATCGCACAGCGCCTGCGTTTGCCTCTGATCGCAGGCTATCTGATGGCCGGCGTGATCATTGGCCCGTTCACCCCCGGCTATGTCGCTGATCAGCATATCGCCGATCAGCTCGCCGAATTGGGGGTGGTCCTGCTGATGTTTGGGGTCGGCCTGCATTTTTCCGTGCGTGATCTGATGTCTGTCGCCAAACTCGCCGTGCCGGGGGCCATAGGGCAGATTGCTGTGGCGACCCTGCTGGGCACGACGGTCGGCTTGGCCTTGGGCTGGGGGATTGGCGCGGGGCTGATCTTCGGGCTGTCCTTGTCCGTCGCCTCGACCGTCGTTCTGCTGCGCGCCTTGCAGGACCGGGATTTGGTGAAAACCGACAGGGGCAAGGTTGCCGTCGGCTGGCTGATCGTCGAGGATCTGGTGATGGTTCTGGCCTTGGTGCTGATCCCGGCCCTGTCGGGCGTGCTGGGCGGGACGGTTGTGCCGCTGGACGGCGGCGCGTCAGAGGTTGTGCAATGGGGCATTGGCCCTGTTGCGGCAACGCTGCTCGTGACCTTGGCCAAAGTTGCGGGCTTTGTCGCGCTGATGCTCGTCGTCGGCCGCCGCTTTATCCCGGCAGTGCTGCACTATGTCGCCCATACCGGATCACGCGAACTGTTCCGCCTTTCGGTGCTGGCGGTGGCCCTTGGCGTGGCCTTTGGTTCGGCCCTGTTCTTTGACGTGTCGTTCGCGCTGGGCGCATTCTTTGCAGGCATGGTGATGGCCGAGTCGACGCTGAGCACGCAAGCGATGAAAGAAACGCTTCCCTTGCGCGATGCGTTTGCCGTGCTGTTCTTTGTGTCGGTGGGCATGCTGTTCGACCCCACGGTCATCCTTGACGCACCTTTGGCGCTGCTGGCAACGGTGGCGATCATCATCGGCGCGAAGTCATTCGCGGCATTTGGCATCATGCGCGCCCTTGGTCAGGACCGGGGCATGGCGCTGACCATCGCAGCGAGTCTGGCGCAGATCGGCGAGTTTTCGTTCATCCTGATTGTCATGGGCGTCAATCTGGCCATCGTCCCGGCTGAGGCGCGCAATCTGGTGGTGGCGGGGGCGCTGATCTCGATTCTGGTGAACCCGGTGCTGTTCTGGGCGGTTGCGACGTGGGAGAAGAGGGCGACTGCTGATCCCCTCAGGGTTCCAAACCCCTGACGGAACCCGGCGCATCGGTAACCCGGCGCATCGGTAACCCGGCTTTCCATTTCGGTGCCCTGCAACATCGAGGTTAACAAGCCCCTAAATACCCGCCTCGGCTGCCACGGCCTTCGCTGATTTCCGCCCGCGTTCCGTCGCTGATTTCAGCTGCCCGCAGGCCGCCATGATATCTTCGCCCCGTGGTGTGCGAATCGGGCTGGCGTATCCTGCGTTGTGGATGATGTCCGCGAACGCATGAATCCGGTTCCCCGAAGACCGCTTGTAAGGGGCCCCCGGCCATTCGTTGAACGGGATCAGGTTCACCTTTGCCGGGATGCCCCGCAGCAGTTCCACCAGCCGGTAGGCGTCTTCCTTACTGTCGTTGACCCCCTGCAGCATCACGTATTCGAATGTGATCCGCTCAGAGTTCGACAGCCCTGGATAGGCCCGCAGCGCATCCAGCAGGGTCGCGATATTCCAGCGTTTGTTGATCGGCACCAACTGATCGCGTACCTCATCCGTCGTCGCATGGAAACTGACCGCCAGCAGGCAGCCGATCTCCGTCGCCGTCCGCGCAATTTCCGGCACCACGCCACTGGTCGACAGCGTGATCCTGCGCCGCCCCAACGCGATGCCTTCGTTGTCCATCACGATCTTCATCGCGTCGCGCACGTTGTCGAAATTGTACAACGGTTCTCCCATGCCCATCAGCACCACGTTGCTGATCTGGCGGATTTCCACACGGGGTGCGCCCTGCACCGGCCATTCACCCAGATCATCGCGGGCCAGCATCACCTGCCCCACAATCTCGCCCGCTGTCAGGTTGCGCACCAGTTTCTGCGTGCCGGTATGACAAAACGAACACGTAAGGGTGCAACCCACCTGACTGGAAATGCACAGGGTGCCCCGATCCGTTTCAGGGATATAGACTACCTCCACCTCATGCCCGCCTGCGATGCGCACCAGATATTTACGTGTGCCATCCGTGCTGATCTGGCGTGTCACGACTTGGGGCAGTTCAATCGTGAAATGCGCCGCCAGAAGGGCACGGAAATCCTTGGCGAGGTTGGTCATGCGGCCAAAATCCCGCAGACCCCAGTAATAGACCCATTGCCAGACTTGCCCAACCCGCATCTTTGCCTGCGCAGAGGGCGTGCCCGCCGCAATCAGCGCTTGGCACAGCTGATCCCGTGTCAGGCCGACAATATTCGTCAACCCCCCTTCGGGCAGCTTGCGCGGCAGGGTCAGAACATCCTGGGTGATCGGGGCAGTGGCGGCCATGCTATCCTCGGTCTTTGGCGGGATATAAGCCAATTCCCTGAAAAACAAAACGCCCCGGACGGGCCGGTGCGCATCAAATTGCATCGCCGTCGTCTACTTGCAGCGATTCTCAGCCTCGGCCAGGGCGGCGGTAAAGCCGCGCAGGCTAAAGGTGTCCACCGTTTTCGTACCCTTGGCCGACTGGGCCGTCATCACCGCCGTGGTGCCCTTTTTCATCGACGCCAGCAGCGCGGCGTCATCCGTCGCACTCCCCGGCCAGCCCCATTCACCTTCGGTGAACAACTCGAAACTCGCCCCGTCAATCGCCACATTCACCGTCGATCCCGGCGCAAAGGGATACCCCCCCGTGAACGAAATCTCGCCCGCCGCACCGGACCCCGGGCGAAAGGTCACGAACAGCCGAATTTCGCTGCGCTGTACCGATACGGGTTGTCCGTCCTTGGTGTTCACGGTTTCCTTCGGCTGCGTCACCGCAAAGCATTCCTTGGGTTCTTCCGGCGGATTGAACACGCTCCAATCCGTCTGGACGGCGACAAGCGCGTCGGTTTCCTGCGCGAAGATCGGCCCACCAAGGGCCAACACCAGAACAACGCCCGCTGCGGCGTGCCGAAAATTGGATGTCATGTTGATCATCTTATCCTGTCGCCCATTTGCCCTTGGGCCTGCCATGTGGTGCCATTCATTGCACTTTTACAGTGGCGATAGCCCCGTCAACCCGATAGCACGTCATAGCGCGAAACAGACAGGTCGCGAAAGCCCCATGGGCAACAAATCGCGCATAAGCAGGGGAAAGATATGACTGAACCCGTTCCTATGGCCGAACTCTGGCGTGGGGGGCGCCGCGAAAGCCTTCATCTGGGCCATGCGGTGATCTGTGATGAAAACGGCGGCATCGTGCAAAGCTGGGGCGATCCTGCGGTGACGATCTATCCCCGGTCGTCGTGCAAGATGATTCAGGCGCTGCCCCTGATCGAAAGCGGGGCCGCCGATACCGTGGGTCTGACAAACAGCCAACTGGCCCTGTCCTGCGCCAGCCATCAGGGGGCTGCCCTGCATACGCAGGCGGTCAAGGCGTGGCTGACAGGCCTTGGGATGGATGAGGCGGACCTGCGCTGCGGATCGCATGAGCCGTATGATACCATCGAACGCAACCGGCTGATCAAGACGGACGAAAGCCCCTGCCAGTATCACAACAACTGTTCAGGCAAACACGCGGGCTTTTTGACGCTGAACCAGCATATCGGCGGGGGTGCGGATTATCTCGACCTGGATCATCCCGTGCAGAAGGCCGTGAAAGCCGCGTTCGAGGATGTGACCGGGGAGGCCAGCCCCGGCTATGGCATCGACGGCTGTTCCGCGCCGAATTTCGCGACGTCGTTGCAGGGGCTGGCCCGGGCGATGGGCTATTTCGCCGCCGCGCGCGACACGGGCGATGCCCGGCAAAAGGCTGCGTTCCGCCTGACGCGGGCGATGGTGGCGCATCCCGATATGGTGGCAGGCGAAGGCCGGGCCTGCACGGAGCTGATGCGGGCGATGGGCGGCACGGTGGCGATCAAGACCGGGGCCGAGGCGGTGTTCGTGGCGATCCTGCCGGAACAGAAACTGGGCATCGCGCTGAAAATCGCAGATGGCGGCACCCGTGGGGCAGAGGCGGCGATTGCGGCATTGCTGGTGCACCAGGGCGTGCTCGATGCCGAACACCCGGCCACGCGCAAACGCCTGAACGCGGTGCAGCGCAACTGCCGGGGCATTGCTGCCGCCGAAATTCGGGCAGCGCCGGGATTTCCCGCGAAGGCTTGATTTGATCTGGCAAGGCGGTAATCTTGTCCGATGAACATGCCGACGCCCTTCCCCCTGCACAACCGCGTGACGGAACAGGTCCACTTTGATCGGAACGAATTGGGCGCGATCCTGCGACTGTATGGCCGGATGGTGGCCTGCGGCGAATGGCGTGATTACGGAATTTCCGCGCTGACCGACTTGGCCGTGTTTTCAGTCTTTCGGCGCACGGCGGAAAACCCGCTGTACCGCATCGAAAAACGCCCGAAACTGCGGGGGCGGCAGGGAATGTATGCGGTCGTCGGGATGGACGGACAGGTGCTGCGCCGTGGGCATGATCTGGTGGCCGTGCTGCTGGTGCTGGAACGCAAACTGATCCGCACCGTGGATTAGACCTGCTTCAGGAACCGCTCAATCCGCCCTCATCATCGTCACGACCGTATCCCCATACTTCCGCTGATCCACCAACGCGAACCCTGCAGGCACCACGGGCGGTACCGAATCTTCCCACACCGCCAGCGCCCCGGCTGCCAGCCAGCCGCCCGCCTGCGCCGATGCCAGTGAAGCCTTGCCCAATCCTTTGCCATAGGGCGGGTCCAGAAACACCAGCCCAAAGCCCGGCCCCGTCTGCGGCCCAAGACGTGTCGCATCCCGGCGCAGGATGGTCGTCGCCCCCCCCGCCTGCATCTTTGCAATGTTCGCCCGCAGCAGAACGCCCGCCGCTGCCCCGTCATCGACGAATGTCACGGATGCCGCACCGCGCGACAGGGCCTCCAGCCCCAGGGCCCCGGTGCCCGCAAACAGGTCGAGCACATTCATCCCGGCCACCGGATCGCCCGCCAGTGACGCTTTGCCGTTGATCAGCAGATTGAAGATCGCCTCACGCACCCGGTCGGATGTGGGGCGCAGATGCGCCGCAGGGTCGCCCGCGCCCACCGGCGTCAGATGCAGACCCCGCCGCGCGCCCCCGATGATCCGCATCACTTCAACAAGGATTTCAGGTTGGTATCCGGATTGGCCAGTGCCGCAGGCTCCACCGTCCGGCCCATTTCCAGCAGGCGTTTGCCAACCATATAGGCGCGCGGGTCATTCATTGCGTCCACAGCGATCAGGCGATCCCCGTTGAAATACCAGAACGACACCGCGTCCCCGTCCGGCCCTCGCGTCACGATATGGTCATAACCCGTGCTCAGCCCCGCGATCTGCAGCTTTGTCTCGTACTGATCCGACCAGAACCATGGCATGGCCGTGTAATCCAGCCCCTCGCCCAGCATGTTGTCGGCCACCAGTTCCGCCTGATCAATCGCGTTCTGCACTGATTCCAGCCGCAACCGCCCCTCACCATGCGGAAAGCTGGCACAATCCCCCGCCGCCCAGATGTGCGGGTCGGACGTGCGGCCATGGCTGTCGGTGCTGATCCCGTTATCAATCGCCAGACCCGCCGCTTCGGCCAGACGGCTGGCCGGTTGAATGCCCACGCCGACGATCACGAAATCCACTGGAATTTCCTTGCCCGTGGACAGTCGCGCCGCCGTCACCCGCGCCTCGCCAACCAATGTTTCCAGCCCCACGCCTTCCAGGATCACCACCCCTTGTTTCAGGTGCAGCGCCCGAAAGTAATCCGACGTTTCCGCCGCCGCCACCCGCGCCAGAATCCGCCGCGCCATTTCCACCACGGTCACATCCAGCCCAAGTTTGGCCGCCACCGCCGCCGCCTCCAGCCCGATATACCCGCCGCCCACGATCAGAACCCGCCTGCCGGGGCGGAACTCGGCCCGCATCGCATCCACATCCGCCAGTGTCCGCACAGTGTAGACGCCTTCCAGATCGCCCCCGACTGCGGCAGGCAGATGGCGCGGGATCGACCCGGTGGTCAGCGCCAGTTCGTCATAATGGATCGCTTCGCCCCCCGCCATCCAGATGGTCTTGGCCGCCGGATTTATGCTGTCCACCGCCACGCCAAGGCGCAGGGTGATGTTGTGTTCTGCATAAAACTCCGGCGCACGCAGATGCAGGCGTTCCGCCTCCATCTCGCCCAGCAGATAGGCCTTCGACAGGGGGGGCCGCTGATAGGGCGCTGCATTTTCCTCCCCGATCAGGGTGATCGCGCCCGCATGCCCTTTCGCCCGCAGGCGCGCCACCAGCGACGCCCCTGCCTGCCCGGCCCCGATCACCACGATATGCGACATTACCCATCTCCCACTGGTCAGGTATCCGGGCAAAGCCTATATCCCGGCCCAAGGGAAACGCAACGCAAAGGGATCGTGAATGACAATTTCCGTAGGCGGCAAGCTGCCGGATGCCAAGGTTCTGAAAATGGGCGACAACGGGCCCGAAGGCGTCCACATCCGCGATCACCTGAAGGGCCGCAAGGTCGTGATCTTTGGCTTGCCGGGGGCCTATACGGGCACCTGCACCACCGCGCATGTTCCCAGTTTCATGCGCACAGCCGCGCAGTTCAAGGCCAAAGGCGTGGACGAAATCATCTGCGTGTCCGTCAACGATCCCTTCGTCATGCAGGCCTGGGGCGAAAGCACCGGGGCCACGAAAGCGGGCATCACCATGCTGGGCGATGCGGAAAGCACGTTTACAACAGCCCTCGGCATGAATTTCAGCGCACCGCCCGTCGGGTTCGTGAACCGCTCCAAACGGTATGCGCTGTATGCCGATGACGGGGTGGTCAAGGTTCTGAACATCGAGGAAAGCCGCGACGGCTGTGAAATTTCGGGCGGCGAGGCATTGTTGGCCGCGATCTGAACGCCCGCGTGATGTTTCGGTTCGGGCGCGTCTCGCGGGTCCGGCGAGGTGCGCCCGTCAAGGCCGAGGGGCGGCTTTGATTTCGCACAGGCATTCAATCGGCGCACCGTGGTCGCGCTGCACCTCGGCCTCGCCTGACAGTTTGTCCATCTGTTGCGCCAGCCGGATGTCCAGTGCGGACAGCCCATGGCAATCATGCGTCGTCAGGGTCACGTCCACCACGTTATAGACATTGCGCCATTCGGGGTGGTGGTCCATCTTTTCCGCCACCAAAGCCGCGCGCGACATGAAGCCCCATGCTTGGGAAAAGTTGCGGAACTTCATCACCTTGCGGATCGCATCCCGGTCCGGCACAGCCGCCCAGCCCGCCATTCCCAAGGCGGGCAGATCCGCCGTCCGTGCCGCATCATCCAACAGATTGGCCATCGCCTAGTCCCTTTCCTGCTGCATTTCGCCCCGCCGGAACGGGCCGTAACCTGTCAGCACCTCAATTTCCTGACCCACCGCCTGCCGCTCCGCCTCCAGATATTGTGCGATTGCGCGGCGAAAGCCCGCATCCGCAATCCAGTGCAGCGAATGTGTTTCCACCGGCAGATAGCCACGCGCCAGTTTGTGTTCGCCCTGCGCGCCTGCCTCAACCCGCCGCAGACCCTGCGCAATCGCCCAATCAATCGCCTGATAATAGCACAGTTCAAAATGCAGGCACGGGTGATCTTCGCTGCACCCCCAATAGCGCCCATAAAGCGTGTCACGCCCGATGAAGTTCAGTGCACCCGCCACCGCCCGCCCGTCGCGCATCGCCAGAACCAGCAGCACATCATCGCGCATCGTGTCCTGCAGTTCGTTGAAAAAGCGGCGGGTCAGATAAGGCGTGCCCCATTTGCGGTTGCCCGTATCCTGATAGAATTGCCAGAACGCATCCCAATGCGCAGGCGTGATCTGATCGCCGGTCAGGGTGACAATCGTGCCGCCGAACCCTTGGGCCACCTCGCGTTCCTTGCGGATCATCTTGCGTTTGCGCGATGACAGGTCGGCCAGAAACGCATCGAAACTGTCATAGCCCCGGTTTTCCCAATGAAACTGCTGCGTGACGCGGTGCAACAATCCCAGTTCCGCGCCAGCCGCCGCCTCATCCTGGGTGCAGAAGGTGATGTGGAGCGAGGACAGGCCATTGGATTGCGCAATGTCCACGGCGGCACTGATCAGGGCCTTGCGGCCCGTATCTGCAAACCCCGGGGCGGTCAGAAACCGGCGGCCGGTGGCGGGGGTGAAGGGGACGGCGATCTGTAGTTTTGGGTAATACCGCCCACCCGCCCGTTCAAAGGCCTGCGCCCAGTTATGATCAAAGATGTATTCGCCCTGGCTGTGGCCTTTGACATAAATCGGCGTTGCGCCGACAAGTGCGCCATTATGGCGCAGAGTCAGGGGGCGGGGTTGCCAGCCAGTGCCGGTGCCAGTGGATGCTGAACGATCAAGGGCCACCAGGAATCGGTGTGTGGTAAAGGGGTCGATGGCGCGACTGACGTCGGCCTCTGGGCAAGCAATGGCATCCCAATCGGCGGCGGGGATATCGGCCATGCCGGACAGAAGGGCTGTGTCGAAGTCAGGTCTGGACATTCCGGCCTTTGGTCTTTGTGGCAAGGCCGGGGGGCCACGGCCCCCCCAACCCCCCCAGGATATTTATGCCAATGCGAAATCGACAGAAAGCAGAAGTGTTGCAGGCGGGGGCGAGGTCAAGCCGGGAAGGGCGCGAGGTAGCGTTCAAAGGTGATGTTGTGCGCAATCTTGCGCGCCCGGGCTTCATCTGCCGCCGATTTCACCGTCCAGCACAGCAGGGCCGCACCCTGACGGACAAGATCAGCGACGCGCGGGCGGGCAAGATCATGCCAGTCATGCGACAGGAAACTGGCCTGAACGCGGTCATAATCGGGGATGGCGCGCAGGTGGTCGCAGACGTCGGGGGGCAGGGGTGACCAGTCGGCAGGATCAAACGCATCGGTCGTCAGCCCGCGTGGAATATGCGGGGCAAGGTGGGCCATATGGGCCACGGAATGCGGGTTGAAGGACATGACGGCAACGGGGCCGTGATAGCCTTGCAGTGCACTTGCTACAGATGTTTCCAGAAGCCCGTCGGTGTCGCCCATCTGGCCGTGCTGATCCTTGATTTCGATCAGCAAGGGAACGCGGCCAGCAACAAGGCTCAGAATTTCGGGCAGGGTCGGGATACCTTCGCTGCCGCCGATCAGGGCAATCCGCGACAGCACGCCAGACGCGCGCTGGCGCAGCCGGCCGATCTTTCCGGTCAGGCGGTCCAGATTGTCATCGTGAAACACCATGGCCTGATCGTCCGCCGACAACTGCACGTCAATCTCGATCCCATAGCCCGCAGCAACCGCCGCCTGCACCGCTGTCCGCGAATTTTCGGGGCGACCCTGCCGCACATCATGCAGTGCACGGTGCGCCAGAGGATGCGTCAGGAACGCCGATGGAAGGGGCACACGCATCGGGTCAGGTAATCTCGAAAAGGCCTTCGATTTCGACGGCGACCCCGAACGGCAAGCTTGCCGCCGACACGGCGGATCGCGCGTGGCGCCCCGCATCGCCCAGGATGGCCACCATCAGGTCGGATGCGCCATTGATCACCTTGGGCTGGTCGGTAAATTCAGGCGTAGAATTCACGAACCCGCCCAGTTTCACAACCCGCACAAGGCGCGACCAATCCCCCCCACAGGCCTTTTTCACCTGCGACAGCAGGCTGATCGCGCAAGACCGCGCCGCCTGTGCGCCCTCAACCACATCCATGTCGGCCCCAAGACGCCCCTTGATCAGCCCGCCCTCATGCTGGCTTAGTTGACCCGACACATGCACCATCGACCCAGCGATCACAAAAGGCACATAGTTGGCTGCCGGCGCGGGCGCATCAGGCAGGGTGATACCAAGGTCGGCAAGACGGGCGTCGATGGGATGCATGGCGGGATCAGCTTTCGCGAAAGGCATGGGTGAAATAGTCGGTGAACGGCTTGACCAGATACGCCAGCGGGGTGCGGTCATCGGTTTTGATGAACGCCTCGACGGGCATGCCCGGAACCAGCGTCAGGCCTTCGAGTTTGTCCTGTTCGCCCGGCTCAAGCACGATTTCGGCGCGGTAAAAGGACTGCCCGGTTTGTTCGTTCCGGAAGGCATCGGCGGATACACTTTCGACCTTGCCCTTCAGATGCGGCGTTGTCCGGGTCGAGAATGCCGAAAACACCAGTTCCACTTCCTGCCCGGGATGCACCTGATCGACATGGATGGTTGGCACTTGCGAGGTGATCACCAAGGGGCGATCCTGCGGGATGATGTACAGCACGGGATCAGCCGGTCGCAAAACCGAACGGGGCGTGTTGACCTGCATCCCCAGCACGATGCCCGACACCGGCGCGCGCACCACAAGCCGCAAAATCTGTTCCGTCAGCGCACGGCGGCGTTCGGCCAGTTCCAGTTCCTGACTGCCGATGTCGCGCAACTGGGTGCTGGCTTCTTCGCGGCGCGTCGCCGCCAATCGCAGAACGTCGATCTTGATTTCGGTGATCCGCTCCAACGCCTGCCCGCGTGTCGCGGCCAATTCGCCCACCTGACCTTTCAGGCGGGATTCTTCGCGCTGCAGGGCCAGAACGCGGCTTGCCTGCGCAAGGCCCTTGTCCAGAAGGGCTTGCTGATCGCTCAGTTCGCGGATGATTAGGGCCACCTGTTCGCCCAATGCCACGGCTTGGGCGTCGATCCCTTCGATCTGGCTCTCGATCTGTTTGCGCTGTTCGTCCGATTGTTCGGTCTGCCGCGCCAGCGTATCAAGCCGCGCCACGAACAGGCGCTGCTGACCGTCGAGTTGTTCTGCAACTTCCGGGCGTTCGGCTGCCATCGCCTGCAGTTCCGGACCGATGATCATTTCGGCGGCGTCATCGCGTTCGGCGGTCAACCGCGCACGGCGGGCCATGATTTCAAACAGCTGGCCTTCGACAATGGCCAGTTCCGATTCCAGCATCGCCCCGTCGAGGCGCAAAAGCAGATCGCCAGCCTTGACCGTATCGCCCTCTTTCACGGCAATTTCGGCAACAACCCCACCATCAGGATGCTGCACCACCTGCCGGTTCCGTTCGACTTCCAACTGCCCGGAGGTGACGATTGCCCCGGCGATTTCCGTCATCATGCCCCAGCCGCCAAAGCCTCCCACAAGAAGGGCCAGCGACAAAAAGCCGATGATGATGTGTCTGCGGGCCGACCAGGCTGGTTTCTGTTCGCTCATGTCACGCCCCCTGGCCCCGCACTTTTCACAATTTCTGTGTGGTTCTTGACCATGTCGCGCAGCACCTGATCACGGGGGCCAAAGGCGCGGCGGGTACCGTCTTCCATCACCATCAGCAGGTCGCATTCCTGAATGGCGGCTGGTCGGTGCGCCATGATCAGAACGATGCGCCCTGCGTCCTTCATCGACCGGATGGCAATGTTCAGGGCCATCGAACCTTCGTTGTCGAGATTGGAGTTCGGCTCGTCCAGCACCAGAAACACCGGGTCGCCATACATCGCGCGGGCAAGACCGATCCGCTGAATCTGGCCGCCCGACAGACGACCGCCAAGCGCCGAGACGCGGGTATCATAGCCATCCGGCAGTTTCACGATCATGTCATGCGCTGCGGCCTTCTTTGCGGCCTCGACCACTTTTTCGCCATCGGGTTTGTTATTCAAACGGGCGATGTTTTCGGCAATGGTGCCCTCAAACAGCGTTACCCGCTGCGGCAGATAGCCGACATAACTGCCCAGCGTGTCGGGGTCATACTGATCAAGGGACGCGCCATCCAGACGCACCTTGCCGCCTGCCGGACGCCACGCGCCGATCAGGGCGCGGGCAAGCGTGGATTTGCCAGAACCGGACGGCCCGATGACGCCAAGCGCCTGCCCCGGTTCCAATTTGAAGTTGACCATGCGCAAGACGGCGGTTTGTTCGCCGGGCGGCACGACGGTCAGATTCTGCGCCTCCAGCACCGCGCGGGGGCGGGGCAGGGCGGTTCGGGCAGGTTCTTTCGGCTGGCGCGTGAACAGTTCGGACAGGCGCGCCCAGCCTTCCTGTGCGCGCTGCACCACGGCCCATTGGCCGACGGCGGTTTCAATCGGGGCCAAGGCGCGCCCCATCAGGATGGATCCAGCGATCATCGCACCGGGGCTAAGTTCGCCGCGCAGGACAAGCCACGCACCCAGACCCAGCATCGCCGATTGCAGGAACATGCGGAACGTCTTGGTCAGCGTCGAAAAGGTGCCGCCCATATCGGTTGCATGAATGTTTTCGCCCAAGGCGCGGCCCCGCGCCGTTTGCCAGCGGTCAAAACCGGCACCTGTCATGCCCAAGGCCTGCACCACTTCGGATTCGGCCTTCAGGTTGTCGGAAATACGTTCCGCCTGCAGCGTCGACATGTTCGCGCGGTTCATCGGAACTTTGGTCATCCACTGGTTCAGCAAGGTAAGGATGACAAGAACGACACCCCCCCCAATGGCGAGCCAGCCAAGATAGCTGTGAAAGACGAAAATCGCGGCAATGAAAAGCGGCGTCCAGGGAATATCAAAGACAGCCAGCAGCACGGGCGAACCCCAAAGCCGCTGAATCGATTCAAGATCGCGCTGGGCGGCCTGGGCCGCCGGGTCACCGGGGGCCATCGACATGCGTTTCATCGAGGCTTCGAAAACGCGGCGATCCAGCCGTTCCTGAAACTTTGCCCCAACGCGGGCCATCACGCGGCCCCGGACGTGATCCAGCACACCCATCATCAGGAACAGGAAAATCACCAGCACCGACAGGGCCACCAAAGTCGCCTCGGACCGGCTGCCAAGCACGCGGTCATAAACCTGCAACATGTAAAGCGACCCTGTCAGCTGCAGGACGTTCACAAAGATACTGAACAAAAAGACTGAAAGGATCAGTCCGCCGGATTCCCTGCGGGCTGCCCGCAGTTCTGCCTGGCCCGGTGCCGTGTCAGCCCGCATGGCTGTCCCTCCAAATTTCTTTCGCGCCCGCTTGTGGCTGCATTGTCGGACTTTAATAAGGCATTCTGCTTTCGGCGGAAACCGCCTAATGATTGCGATGGCATAACGTTTGGCGATTGTCTTAGGTCGTGGGGGCCTCTATTTCTGACCCAACGACCGAAAACGGTGATTTGGCTGGTTGAATTCTTGGATCGCCTTTGGCGCGCGGTTCCGTTTTGATACAGGGAAGTTAGATTTTGCTGCAGACAATCAACTGGTTCAAACCTATATCCCTGTTGGGTTTTCTGGCATTGACGGCCTGTGCCGCCGCGCCGACCGCTTCCGGCATCAATGACCCGCACGAGTCGGTTAACCGCAGTTTTCACAGTTTCAACGTCGGGCTGGACCGGGCCTTGATCCGGCCCGCATCATCGGCTTACGGCGCGATCTTGCCACCACCGATTGAGGCAGGCATATCGAATTTCGCCAACAACCTTGATGCGCCGGGTCAGGTTCTGAACCACCTGCTGCAAGGCAAACCCCAGTTTGCAGCGCAGAACACCTTGCGGTTTGCGCTGAATACAACGGCCGGGATCGGCGGGTTGTTCGACTTTTCCACGGCAATAGGGCTGCCCGGTGTTGATACCGACTTTGGTGAAACCCTGCATGTCTGGGGTGTCGGCGAAGGCGCCTATGTCGAACTGCCCGGGTTCGGCCCCTCCACCGAACGCGATGCTGTCGGTCTGGTGGTCGATATTGTCACCAACCCGGTGAATGCCGTCATTCCGGAGCTGAGCGGAACAGTCTCAACTGCCGCCCAGATCGGATCAAAACTTAGTGATCGTGACCGCTTTTCCAACACGGTCGATTCCATTCTTTATGATAGCGCGGATGGTTATGCGCAGCTGCGGCTCCTATATCTGCAAAAGCGCCGCTTTGAACTTGGTCAGACCGACGCCGAAAGTGATGCAACCTTTGTTGACCCCTACGAGGATCCCTATGCCCAATGATCCCTTTTCCCGCGCTGTCCTGACCCGACGCATCTTTGGTGCGGCCCTTGCCGGGGGTGCTGCCATGGCTTTGGTGCCGGGCACGGCGGTCGCGTTGGACGTGAATTCGGCCCGCGCCCTGATCGACAAGGCGATTGGTGACGTCAATTCCGTGATCAATTCCGGCAAGGCCGAGGCGGCCATGTACAAGGATTTCGAACAGATTTTCGCGCGCTATGCCGATGTTCCGGTGATTGCGCGGTCTGCGTTGGGCGTCGCCGCACGTTCCGCCACACCGGCGCAAATGGCGACATTCACCACAGCCTATCAGGGTTATATCGGCCGCAAATACGGGCGGCGCTTCCGCGAATTCATTGGCGGCAAGATCGAAGTCACCGATGCCCGCGCGGTGAAAAGCTATTACGAAGTGATTTCGGTCGCCTACCTGCAGGGCGAATCCCCGTTCGACCTGCGCTGGCATGTGTCGAACAAGTCCGGCAAGGATCTGTTCTTCAACATCATCATCGAAGGCGTCAACATGCTCGCGTCGGAACGCACCGAAGTGGGCGCGCTGCTCGATGCGCGCGGCGGCGACATCGACGCGCTGATCGGCGATTTGCAGAAGGCCTGATCGGGGGCAGATGCCCCCCTGTAAGGTGCGTGATGTCACGCACCTCGCTGATCTCAGTTTCCGCCACCAAAGATATCGCGCAAGGCGTCACCCAACGGGTCGGATCGGCGGCGCTGTTGCCGTTGTGGCTCCAACGCCTCCACTGCATAGTTTTCGACCGGTTGCTGCACCTGCGATCCCGGCGGCAGGCGCGGTTCCGGAACGATCTTCGGCAGGGGCTTTGCCTCCACCCCCTCATTCACCCGCACCATCACCTCGTGCCAGATTTGCGCAGGCAGCCCCGCGCCCGTGACCCCTTTCATCGGGGTGTTGTCGTCATAGCCCATCCAGACGCCGACGACGTAATCCGCCGTAAAGCCCACGAACCAGGCATCCTTGGCCTCGCTTGTTGTGCCGGTCTTGCCTGCTGCCTCGCGTCCGTCAAGCCGTGCCTTGGTGCCCGTCCCGTTCTCCATCACCTGCATCATCATGTAGGTCAGCAGTTCGGCAGACTGCTGGCTGATCACCCGTTCCCCCATGCCACCGTCCTGTCCGATCAGCGGCTCGGTTTCGCCCTGCAATCGCAGTTCCGTCAGCCCATAAGGTTGCACGGATGACCCCCCGTTCAGAATCCCCGCATAGGCCCCCGTCATTTCCAGAAGCGTTGCCTCGGACGCGCCCAGCGCCATGGCGGGCGTATCGGCAATGGCGCGCGCGATGCCGAACTGGCTGGCAACCGCGATCACTGTCGGACGCCCCACGAATTCCGATATGCGCACCGCAGGAATGTTCCGGCTTTCGGCCAAGGCCTGCGTCAGCGTGATCATCCCTTTGAATTTCTTGTCATAATTGTCCGGGCACCAACGGCCCGAACCGACAATATCCATGCAAAGCGGTGTGTCTTCGACATAGTCTGATGGGCTGTATCCAAGATCCATGGCGGCGGCATAGATGAATGGCTTGAACGCCGATCCCGGCTGTCGCACCGCCTGGGTCGCCCGGTTGAAACTATCAATGCCGTCAATGTTGCGCCCGCCGATCATCGCGCGCACCGCCCCATCTGCCGACATCACGACAACCGCCACCTGTGCCTTTGACCCTTCCCTCAGGTCCGCCTTGGCCCAGATATCGGCCAACCCCGCTTCGGCGGCCTGCTGAATGCGCTGATCCAGCGTCGTCTTGATGATCACATCTTCCGTCGTGTCGCGGGTCAGAAAGGCCGGCCCGCTTTTCATGATCCAATCGGCAAAATACCCGCCCCGGTCTGCCGCCGCCGCCGATGAAAGCACCGCAGGCCGCGTCAGCGCGTCAGCCGCCTCGTCTTCGGTCAGATAGCCCTGTTCGCGCATCAGCCCGATCACAACGCCCGCCCTGTCCTGCGCCCGTTTCAGATTGTTCGTCGGCGCGTATTTTGACGGCGCTTTCAGCAGTCCCGCCAGCATCGCCGCCTCGGCCGGGATCAGATCCCTGGCCGATTTGCCGAAATACCGCTGCGACGCCGCCTCGAACCCACGCGCGCCAGCGCCCAGATAGGCCCGGTTGAAATAGATCGTCAGGATATCTGCCTTGGAATATTTCATCTCCATCGCGATGGCGTAGGGAATTTCTTTCAGCTTTCGCCAGATACCGCCGCCACGGCAGTCTTCTTCATAGTCCGCCTCGGTTTTCCATTTGCCGGGGTCATAGGGCACCCCAAGGCAGATCAGCTTTGCCACCTGCTGGGTGATTGTCGAACCGCCGTTGCCTTCCAACGGGCCGCGCCCTTCGGCCATGTTGATCCGGATCGCCGATGCGATGCCCCTCGGGCTGATACCCAGATGCCCGTAAAAGCGTTTGTCCTCGGTAGCGATCACCGCATCGCGCAGGTCTTCCGACACGGTGTCCGATGTGATCTGCCCGCCAAAGGTTTCACCGCGCCAGGCAAAGACATCGCCTTCGCGGTCCAGCATGGTCACCGACCCCCGCGCCCGGGCATCCAGAAGGTCGGTCATCGGCGGCAGTTGCGCATAGAAGTACAGCACGACTGCGGCCATCCCTGCAAAGCCGATCGCGCCGATGCGCCAGCCGATGCCCCAAACCACCCGCCAGATCAGACCGAAGAACCCAAGGATCAGGCCCATGATGAAACCGTGCTTTCGCGCAGCGCGACGCGGTGCTGCCTTTCGCCTGACGGGTTTCTTTGCGGCAACCGTTGCTGCCGGCTTTGACGCCAAATAACGTTTGTCAGCGACCAGAGGCTTTCGCCCCTTTCCCGTTCCCGCCATGCCTGCCTGCCCGCCTCTGCGCGTTTTTGTTGACCGCGATCTTACCCGGCTTTGCGATGAAAGGGGAGTGTCCGATCCAACGATTCGGAATTTCAAAACGCCCAAAAATTAGCCGTATCGCACAAAAAGTATAAAATTTGTGCAAAAGCCCGGTCGATGGGCACAAGTCTGCCAACCCGGTTGCTTGTGCAGACTGTGCGGATTGGTCCTTGTCGTATGTGCAAGAAGGCCGTTGGGGGCTGCTTTCCAACAAAAGAAAGGGACGCACGTGAAACTAATCATCGCAGCGATCAAGCCATTCAAGCTCGAGGAGGTGCGCGAGGCGCTCACTGCCATCGGCGTGCGCGGCATGATGGTGACCGAGATCAAGGGCTTTGGCTCGCAGTCCGGGCATACCGAAATTTACCGTGGCGCCGAATATGCCGTGAATTTTGTGCCAAAGGTCCGGCTGGAAACGGTCGTGTCGGATGCGCTGGCCGATCAGGTGGTGGCGACCATCGCCAAGACGGCCAAGACCGACAAGATCGGCGATGGCAAGATTTTCGTGCTGGATGTGGAACACGCCGTTCGCGTGCGCACCGGCGAACTCAACGATGACGCGCTGTAGGCGCGGACGGGAAGGGGATACCATAAAAATGAAAAACGCTGTGAAACTGTGGGGTGCGGGCGCGCTTGGCGTGCTGGGTGCCTTGCCCGCCTGGGCGCAAGAGGCCACAGGCCCGATCCAGAACCCCGACGCCGCCGCGATGGCGGGGATGGTCAACAAGGGCGACACCACCTGGATGCTCGTCTGCTCGGTCCTTGTCCTGATGATGTCGATCCCGGCACTCGCCCTGTTCTACGGCGGCCTTGTCCGCACCAAGAACATGCTCAGCTTGCTGATGCAGGTATTCATGATTGTCTCCATCACGGCGATCATGTGGGTCGTCGTCGGATACAGCCTTGCGTTCACGGCGGGGGGGCCATTTATCGGCGGCCTGTCGAAGGCGTTTCTGGCGAACGTCAACGTGGGCACCTATGCCGCGACCTTCTCCAACAACGTCTATATCCCGGAATACACCTTTGTCATTTTCCAGATGACTTTTGCCTGCATCACCCCCGCCCTGATCGTCGGCGCGTTTGCAGAACGGATCAAGTTCTGGCCGCTCATGCTGTTTGTCATAGGCTGGTCGCTTCTGTCCTATTATCCCATCGCGCACATGGTGTGGTTCTGGGCCGGCCCGGACTTCCTCGTCGATTTCCCTGCCGACATGGGCTATCTTTGGGCCATGGGTGCGCTTGACTTCGCAGGCGGCACGGTCGTGCACATCAATGCCGGCGTCGCAGGTCTGGTCGGCTGCCTCGTGATCGGGTCACGCGTCGGGCACAACAAGGAACCGATGCCGCCCCATAGCCTGACCCTGACCATGGTCGGTGCCTCGCTTCTGTGGGTCGGCTGGTTCGGCTTTAACGCAGGGTCCAACCTTGAATCGAACGGGATCACCGCCCTTGCCTTCCTGAACACCTTTGCCGCAACCGCCGCGGCAACACTGTCCTGGTGCATTGTCGAACAGCTTCGTCATGGCCGCCCGTCCTTGCTCGGTGCGGTCACTGGTGCGGTTGCCGGTCTTGTCGCGATCACCCCCGCCTCGGGCTTTGCCGCGCCGATGGGGGCCATCGTGATCGGTCTGGTCGTTTCGCCGATCTGCTATATCTTCGTCTCCACGGTGAAAAAGGCCTTCGGTTATGACGACAGCCTCGATGTCTTCGGCGTCCACGGCATCGGCGGTATCGTCGGGGCCATCGGCACCGGCATCGTCGCCGATCCGGCGCTGGGCGGTCAGGGCTGGTTCGACTATACCGTGTTCCCTGCCGTGCCCGGTGCCTATGACATGGCCGCACAGGTGATCACCCAGATCAAGGCGGTCGGTGTCACGGTTGTCTGGTCGGGTGTCGTGTCGCTCGCGCTGTTCTACGTCATCAAATTGGCCTTCGGCCTTCGGCCAACGACCGAGGATGAACGTCAGGGGCTTGACCAGACCTCGCACGGCGAAACCGCCTATAACATGTCATAGCCGGGCAGGGCCGCACCTGTTGCGGCCCGATCCTCGGGCAGGCGCTCCTCCCTCAGCCTGCAAAGCGAAAGGCCCCGGCGATTGCCGGGGCCTTTTGAACTGTCCCCTATCGCTTGGACAGTTTCCCAAGGTCAAGCTACTGCCTGCACCCTGCCAATCGCGTTGGATTGCCTCGTTCAGCGCCCCGACGCACACACAGAAACCGGCGGATGCGTTTCTTATTCCCCCGGTGCCCTTCGTTGCGCAGGTGCCCGGTCCTCTGCCACACGGTGCGTTCGCCCGTCAAAGCATCCAGCGCAACCCGCGCCGTGAAAGCCGCATCATGGTTCCCGTGTCTTGAGATGTCCGTTCTCCGGTTCGTTGGACACCAGCAAAGATCAAATCGCGGCTTCCGTCAGTGTCCGATTTTCGGAGGCAGCTAACTGCCCCTCACTCCGGCCGCTACCAAGATCGACCCGTCCCCGCGTCAGTTCACCAGTCCGCGACAAACCCCGCCTGACCGCATTACCCTCGCCACCACTCTGGCGCGGCGCAGCACCGATCGAGCGCATCATCCCCCAAAGTTGCCCCGGTTGTCACCCCCGCGCCAGTCCCGTGATCCCCACCCTTCGCCTGCCTACATCTCAAATCGAGATAGAGTAAGAAATATAGTTATTTCAATGATGTAAGTATATCTTCACGCCCGCAGACGCCCCGTGATCGCTGTTGTCCGGGGCGCGACCACGCTGCAATCTACCCGATCACCCCTGCCACCGCCCGCGCCAGAACCGGCACTGACAAAGTGTTCAGGCCCGCAATATTCACCCGGCTGTCGCCCACCATGTAAATCCCGTGATCGACCCGCAACCGTTCCACCTGATCCCCCGTCAACCCCAGCCTTGAAAACATCCCCCGGTGCCCCGCCACGAACCCGAACCGATCCGACCGCGTCTCCGCCCGCAAAGCCTCGGCCAGCGCCGCGCGCAGCGAAAGCATGTTGCCCCGCACCGCTTCCAGCTCCGCCATCCAGTCGGCCCGCAGCCCGTCATCGGCCAGCACCATCGTCACCAGCCGTGCGCCGTGGTCGGGCGGAAAGGAATAGTTCTGCCGGTTCAGATACGCGATGTTTCCCTGTACCACCCCCCTGTCGCCACCCAGCGCGATCAGCACCCCGGTCCGTTCCCGGTAGATGCCGAAGTTCTTGGAACAACTCGCCGCGATCAGCACCTCCGGGAACCGCGCCGCGATCATCCGCGTCGCCGCCGCATCCTGATCCAGCCCGTCGCCAAAGCCTTGATAGGCAAGGTCGATCATCGGCACCGCCCCGCGCCCCGCGATCACATCCGCCACCGCCGCCCATTCCACCGGGTTCAGGTTCGCCCCCGTCGGGTTGTGGCAGCAACCGTGCAGCAGCACGACATCCCCCGCCGCCACCCGCCCCAGATCGTCCAGCATTCCCTGCACATCGACCGCCCCCGACGCTGCATCAAAATACCGATACTCCGCCAGCGGCATCCCCAGATAGCGGATGATCGACGTATGGTTCGGCCAGGTCGGGTTAGAAACCCACACGGTAGCCTGGGGCGAGGCCATCCGGATCAGTTCCAGCGCCTGCCGCACCGCCCCTGTGCCCCCCGGTGTCGCCACCGACGCCACCCGATCCATCGCGAACCGCTCCCCCAGGATCAGCCGCGCCATCGCGATGTTAAAGGCCGGATCGCCCGCCAGACCCGTATAGGTCTTGGTCGTCTCCACCTCCCACAGCCGTTTCTCCGCCGCCTTCACCGCCCGCATCACAGGGGTCAGGCCGGATGCATCCTTGTAGACCCCGACCCCAAGGTCGATTTTGCCGGAACGCGGATCGTCCCTGAACATCTGGATCAGTGCCAGAATCTTGTCCTGCGGTTGGGGTTTCAGCGCCTCATACATGCCCTATCCCTTTTCCACCGGCAGATCGTCATACATGCCCCATTCCGCCCAGGACCCGTCATACAGTGCGTGGTTCTTGTGCCCCACCCGCTCCAGCGCCAGCGACAGGATCGCGGCTGAAACCCCAGACCCACAGGTCGTGATCACCGGGCGCGACAGATTGATCCCCGCCCCGCTGAACGCCGCCCGCAGCGCATTCAGATCCTTCATGGTGCCATCCGGGTTGATCAGCACTGTGTAAGGCAGGTTCTTTGCCCCCGGAATATGCCCGGCCCGCAATCCCGCCCTCGGCTCCGGCGAATCGCCCTTGAACCGCGCCACCGGGCGTGCATCCACGATCTCCGCCTCGGCCAGTTTTGCTGCATGCGCGACCTGTGTCACGTCGCGCACCAGCCCTGCCTGCCGCTGCACCGTCATGTGCCGATCCCGGATCACGGGGGGCATGTCTTCCACCCTCCGCCCTTCCGCCCGCCATTTCGGCAAACCACCGTCCAGAACGGCCACATCCGTCTTGCCCATCAGGCGGAACGTCCACCACACACGCGCCGCTGAAAACAGGCCCGACCCGTCATAAACCACCACCTGATGCCCGTCCCCCACGCCCATCCCCCGCAGACGGCTGATGAACTTTTCGGGCGACGGGGCCATATGCGGCAGGCTGGATCGGTGGTCCGCAATATCGTCAATATCGAAAAAGCGCGCGCCAGGGATATGACACGCCCCAAATTCGGCCCGCGCATTGCGCGCCGCCCCGGGCAAGTACCACGAGGCATCAAGGATCCGCAGATCGGGATCGTCCAGATGCGCGCCAAGCCAGCCGGTTGATACCAGTGTCTTTGGGTCGTCCTTCAGGGGGGCAGTCATCGCGGGCCTCCGTACCGGTTCCAAAACGGCTTAATCGGTGCAAGGGGGAACAGGCAAGCCCGCAGTCATGCAGGCACCAGTTCGGCCCGCACCTTGTGTTTCAGATGTGGCCCGTTCGCCTATCCGGCGGGCAGGAACAGCGTGCGACAATCATAGCACCCGACTGATCAGCCCTTGCCCCGCAGCAGACGGCCCTTTTCCCGATCCCAGTCGCGCTTTGCCTCGGTTGCCCGTTTGTCGGCAAGTTTCTTGCCTTTTGCGATCCCGAGTTTCAGTTTCACGATCCCACGGTCGTTGAAATACATCTTGATCGGCACGATGGTCATGCCTTCGCGTGCCGTCGCGTTCCACAAACGGCTCAGTTCCTTTTTGGAAACCAGCAGCTTGCGCCGACGGCGTTCTTCGTGCCCGAATGTCTTGGCCCGCACATAGGGCGCGATGTAGCCGTTGACCAACCACAACTCGCCGCCTTCGACGCTCGCATAGCTTTCGCCGATGTTGGACCCGCCCAATCGCAGGGATTTCACTTCGGATCCGAACAGCATGATCCCCGCTTCGATATCGCTTTCAATGGCGTAATCAAACCGCGCCCGGCGGTTTTCGGCGATGAGTTTGGAATTGGGATCGGATTTTTCAACCATGATCGGGTCGAGATAGGGATACGGGGGTGCAAAGTCCAGTGGCCCCCGTGAAGCACCGCGTCAGGTGCTGCGAGACTGGGTAAGGACGAAAATCCCCGAACAGACAACAATGGCGCTGCCCAGCAGTGTCAGAGTGTCGGGCCGTTCGCCGAACAGGGTGATGCCCAGAACCATCGCGAACAGCAGCCGGGAATAGCGGAACGGCGTCACCACGGAAACATCCCCCGTGCGCATCGCCTCGGTCAGGGCAGAATAGGCAATCACGCCGATCAGGATGGCGGCGGCAAGGCACAGGCTGGCAAAGGGGCCGGGAAGAACTGCGCCGCCGGACCAGAGCAAAAGCCCGATTCCGGCGGGGACCATCATGGCAAAGCCATAGACGCCCAACTGCCAGTTTGACAGGACGCGCGGCGCTGCGCGCGTGGCCAGATCGCGCCCTGCAAACCCCAATGTGCCCAACACTGCCAGAATGGACAAAGGGGTAAACCCCGCCATCCCCGGTCGTAAAATCACCAAGACCCCGGCAAACCCGATCAGAACTGCCATCCAACGGCGCAAACTGACCTTTTCGCCGAAAAAAAGCGCCGCACAGGCAATCACCATAAGTGGCGTCGCCTGCAGGATCGCGGCCGTGTTGGACAACGTGGTCAGCGCGATGGCAAGGGTGTAGAACAGCCGTCCCATCACCTCGAACACTGCGCGGAACAGGATCGGGCGGGACAGAATCGCGGGATGCAAAATGCGTTGCCCCCTTGATTTGGCCAGGGCTGCAAACAGCAGCATCCCCCCACCGCCGAACAGGATCAGAACCTGACCCACGGGAATGGTTTGCGCGGCTGCCTTGATGAGCACGTCCTCGACCGCAAAGGCCGCCATCGCACCAACCATGAACAGGCTGCCGCGCAGGTTGGGGGACTGGGTTGGTGGCGGGCCGGTCCGTCGATCCGAACCGTCCCCGACCCGTGTCACGACATCAGACCGGCAAACTGCATTGCCGCTTTGATCCGGTCTTTTGTCCCATCTGTCAGCCCCACCAACGGCAGGCGCACCTCTTCGCTGCACAGGCCCAGCAGCGACAGGCCATACTTCGCCCCGACCAGCCCCGGCTCGATGAAAATAGCTTCGTGCAGGGGCATCAGACGGTCCTGATAGGCCAGCGCCTTTGTATAATTCCCCGCCAGCGTCGCCGCCTGAAATTCCGCGCAAAGACGCGGGGCGACATTGGCAGTCACCGAAATGCAGCCTACGCCACCATGTGCGTTAAAGCCCAGCGCCGTCGCATCTTCGCCCGAAAGCTGAATGAAATCCGCGCCGCAGGTCATGCGCTGCATCGACACGCGTTCGATTTTGCCCGTGGCATCCTTGACCCCGATAATGCGCGGCAGTTGCGCAAGCTGCCCCATCGTTTCAGGCAACATGTCGACGACTGACCGACCCGGAATGTTATAGATGATGATCGGCAGGGATGATGCATCATGCAGTGCCGTGTAATGCGCGATCAATCCGGCTTGCGTCGGCTTGTTGTAATAGGGCGTCACCACCAGCGCCGCATCCGCGCCCACCTTTTCGGCATGGCGGACTAGGTCGATCCCTTCGGCGGTGTTGTTCGACCCTGCCCCCGCGATCACCGGAATGCGCCCGGCGGCAGCTTTCACCACTGCTTCGATGACGGTCTGATGTTCGGCATGGCTCACCGTGGGGCTTTCGCCGGTGGTGCCAACCGGGACCAGCCCGCTCGATCCTTCGGCCACGTGCCAGTCCACCAGTTTTTTCAGTGTGTCCAGATCCAAAGCGCCGTTCTTGAACGGCGTCACAAGGGCAGGAATGGACCCTTTGATCATGACACGCACCTCCATCTGCGCGGGGCGTTGCGCACCGCATTTTGAAACCGCCGTCTTCCTAGCGCCCGATGCGGGAATTGCCAAGCAGGCTTGCCCCATGATGTTGCCCAAACGCATCCTGCGGCGTATGAACGGCCAACCCGTTCGAAAGGCCCGCCCGATGCCCACGCCCAAACCCGTTGTTCTGTGCATTCTGGATGGCTGGGGCTTCCGCGAAGATACGTCCGCCAACGCACCGGCCTTGGCGGAAACGCCGAATTTCGATCATCTGATGGCGACCTGCCCGCACAGCCTGCTGATCACGCATGGCCCTGATGTAGGCCTGCCCACCGGGCAGATGGGCAACTCCGAGGTCGGGCATACCAACATCGGCGCGGGGCGCGTCGTGGCGATGGACTTGGGCGCGATTGATCTGGCGATTGAAAACGGGTCATTTTCGGAAAATGCCGGGATCAAGGCCTTTATCGCGGCGCTGCAAGGATCGGGCGGAACGGCGCATCTGATTGGCGTGATTTCCGATGGCGGGGTGCACGGGCATATCAACCATGTGCTCGCAGCCTGCCGGACGATAACGGAGGCGGGGGTTCCGGTCGCATTGCACGCCATCACCGATGGCCGGGATGTCGCACCGTCGTCCGCGGGCCGTTATGTGGCCGACCTGATGGCGCGCCTGCCCGAAGGCGCAAAGGTGGCCACCGTGATCGGGCGCTATTGGGCGCTTGACCGGGACAATCGCTGGGACCGCGTGGCCCGGGCCTACGGCGCGATGGTGCATGGCACGGGCGATGCCGCCCCGGATGCGGGCGCTGCGGTGGCCTTTGCCTATGCGCGGGGCGAAACCGATGAATTCATCGCGCCCGCCGTCATTGATGGCTTTGCAGGTATTCAGGATGGCGACGGCTTGTTCTGCCTGAACTTCCGGGGCGATCGCGCGCGTGAAATTCTGTCGGCGCTGGCGGATCCGCAGTTTGAGGCTTTCCCGGCGGGCAAACGCCCCGTCTGGGCCGCGCTCTTGGGGATGGTCGCCTATTCGGATGCGCATAATGCCTTCATGGCGACCGCCTATCCGAAAAAGACGCTGGTCAACACGATCGGGGAATGGGTGGCGAAACAGGGCCTTCGCCAGTTCCGCTTGGCCGAAACCGAAAAGTATCCGCATGTGACGTTCTTTCTGAACGGCGGGAAAGAGGCCCCCGAAGAAGGCGAAGGCCGCTACATGGCGAAATCGCCCAAAGTCGCCACTTATGATCTGCAGCCGGAAATGTCCGCCCCGGAAGTGACAGATCACTTCGTGCAGGCCATGGCTGACGGTTACGATCTGATCGTCGCGAACTACGCGAACCCCGATATGGTCGGGCATACAGGCGATCTGGCGGCAGCGATTGTGGCGTGTGAGGCGGTGGATCAAGGGCTGGGCCGCGTTCTGGCCGCCCTGAAAAAGGCAGGCGGGGCGATGATTGTGACAGCCGATCATGGCAACTGCGAGGTGATGGTGGACCCTGTCACAGGGGGGCCGCACACGTCGCACACGACAAATCCGGTTCCCGTCATTCTGGTGGGTGGGCCAAAGGGTGCGGCCTTGCGCACCGGGGGGCGGCTGGCCGATCTGGCCCCGACGCTTCTGCAACTGATGGACCTGCCGCTGCCCCCCGAAATGACTGGCGAAAGTCTGATCGTGACATGATCCGACGATGGCTGCCCGCCCTGATGACAGCCCTGCTTTTTACGGGCCCAGCCTCTGCGCAGACGGTCGCCGAAGACGCGGGCAAGGCGGCCGCCGATCTGCAGACGGCCATCACCGCGCTGGGCCAGGCAAGCACCGCCCGCGACCGCGTTGCCGCCCTGACAGCCACGATCCGTGCCTATGAAGAAGGCCTGTCCGCCCTGCGCGAAGGCCTGCGGCAGGTGCGCCTGCGCGAGGCGACGCTGACCCTGCAGTTTGACGCAAAGCGGGACCGCGTATCGCAACTGATCGGGGTGCTGACCCAGATGGAACGTGATCCGACGCCCCTGTTGTTGTTGCACCCGTCAGGGCCATTGGGAACCGTGCGCTCGGCCATGATGCTCGCCGATGTGACGCCCGCAATCCAGGCCGAGGCGGAAACCCTGCGGGGCGAACTGCAGGAAATGTCCGATTTGCGGGCCTTGCAGACGGCAGCCGGGAAAACCCTGGCGCAGGGGCTGCAAACCGCGCAAACCGCCCGGACAGAGCTGAGCCAGGCCGTATCGGACCGGACCGATCTGCCGCGCGGCTTTACCGATGATCCCGACGTTCTGCGCGGTCTGCTGGAAAGTGCGGATACGCTGGACGCATTTGCCGCAGGCCTTGCCCTGAACCCGAAAGAGGCGGCGGGCCTGCAATCCTTTGCGTCGGCCAAGGGCACCTTGCCCTATCCGGTTCTTGGCACGATCCTGCGCCGGGCGAACGAGGCGGACAGTGCCGGGGTGCGCCGCCCGGGCCTGACTTTGGCCACCCGCCCCCGTGCGCTGATCGCGGCGCCCTGGTCGGGCACGATCCGGTTCACGGGGCCGCTGCTTGACTACGGAAACGTGATTATCCTTGAGCCGGGGGATGGCTATCTTGTCATTCTGGCGGGCATCGACAGTCTGTATGGCCAAGTGGGCGAGGTGGTTGCACAAGGCGCACCATTGGGATTGATGGGCGGAGGCGAACCATCGGCGGCAGAGTTTCTGGCGGCGATTGACGAAGGCGGTGGTGTCGCGGACACGGAAACGCTTTATATGGAAATTAGACAGGGGTCCGATGCCGTGGACCCGGCAGATTGGTTCGGCCCGACAGCAGGTGAACTGCGCCCCAAGGCCAGAGCGCAAACAGAGGAAGAGTGAGACGATGAAGAAATTCGTTCTGGCAGCCCTTGGTGGCACTGTGGCAGGCGCATTGCTGACCACACAGCTTGCAGGCCCCTTGGTCGCCCAAGAGGCAGGCAGCAGTGCAACGGTCTACCAACAGCTTGATCTGTTTGGGGATATTTTTGAACGTATTCGCGGCCAGTATGTTGAAGAGGTCGACACAAACAAGCTGATCCAGGCAGCGATCAGCGGGATGCTGACGTCGCTCGACCCGCATTCAAGCTATCTCGCACCTGAGGATTTCACCGATATGCAGGTGGAAACAAAGGGCGAATTCGGCGGTCTGGGCATCGAGGTCACGCAGGAAGAAGGGTTCATCAAGGTTGTCTCTCCGATGGATGACACGCCTGCGGCTGCGGCGGGTATCGTTTCGGGTGACTACATCACGAAAGTCGACGGCGAATCGGTCGTGGGCCTGCCCTTGGACGACGCCGTCGAACTGATGCGCGGCCCGATCGGATCAGAGATCATCATCACCATCGTGCGCAAGGATGTCGAAGAACCCTTTGACGTGTCGCTGATCCGCGACACGATCAAATTGACGGCGGTGCGGGGCCGGACAGTGGGCGACACGGTCGTCCTGCGGATCACGACATTCAATGACCAGACCTATCCGGGGCTGGAAGAACAGCTGAAAAAGAACGTGGACGCCTTGGGCGGCATGGACAAGGTGAATGGTTTCGTCATCGACCTGCGCAACAATCCGGGCGGGTTGGTAACCCAAGCGATCAAGGTGTCGGACGCTTTTCTGGACAAGGGCGAAATTGTCTCCACCCGGGGTCGCAACCCGGCCGATGGGGAACGTTTCAACGCAACGCTGGGTGATCTGGCCGACGGCAAGCCTGTCGTGCTGCTGATCAACGGCGGGTCGGCATCCGCCTCCGAAATCGTGGCAGGGGCCTTGCAGGATCATCGCCGGGCGATTGTCGTGGGCACCAAGTCCTTTGGCAAAGGGTCGGTTCAGACCGTGATTCCGCTGCGGGGCGATGGCGCGATGCGCCTGACGACGGCGCGGTATTACACGCCATCCGGGCGATCCATTCAGGCGCTGGGTGTCGCGCCGGACGTCATCGTGAACCAGCCAGTCCCGCCGCCCGAAGGCACCGAGGGCACCGAGGCGGCGGCGGCGGCGGCAGTCGACAAGGGCCGGTTCGAGGCGGATCTGAAAGGCATCCTGTCGAACGATTCGATGACAGATGATGAGAAAAAGCTGCTGGAAGAAGAACGCACGCGCGCCGAAGAAACGGCCAAACTGCGCGATGAAGATTACCAGCTGGCCTATGCGGTGGATATCCTCAAAGGCCTCAATGCGATTGCCCCGGGGGCTGCCGCGCCGTAACGCCTTGGCTGTGCGGCGGGGTGACCGTCGCGCAGCCTGCCAATGGGTGTGGGAAAATGACCGATCCGACTGATCCGACGAAACTGCCGTACCGCCCCTGCGTGGGGGTGATGCTGATCAATGATGACGGGCTGATCTTCGCGGGTCTGCGGATCGACAGCACGGCGGATGCCTGGCAGATGCCGCAGGGCGGCATTGACGAGGGCGAAAAGCCGGGCGCGGCCGCCCTGCGGGAATTGCGCGAAGAAACCGGGGTGACGCCCGATCTGGTCCAACGGGTTGCCAAGACGCATCATTGGATCACCTACGACCTGCCGGCCGATCTGCTGGGCAAGGTCTGGGGGGGGAAATACCGGGGCCAGCGGCAAAAGTGGTTCCTGTTCCGCTATACCGGACGGGATGATCAAATCAGGATCGACAGCGAACACCCGGAATTTTCACGCTGGAAATGGATCAGCGCGGACGAGATGATTGCCGC
>JANMDH010000503.1:0-11908 GCA_031376195.1 Gemmobacter sp.
CAGCCCGCCCGCCAGCGTGTCATTCCCGGCATCGCCGGTCAGTGTGTCATTCTCAGACCCGCCATCAAGGCTGTCGTTGCCGACGCCACCCGCCAGCGTGTCAAATCCCGCGCCGCCCAGCACCGTGTCATCGCCGTCGCCGCCAGAAAGGCTGTCGTTCTCGGTCCCGCCGTCAAGGCTGTCGTTGCCCGTGCCGCCAAACAGAGTGTCCGTCCCGGCCTCGCCCAAAAGCGTGTCGTTGTCCGCCCCGCCATCCAGACTGTCGTTGCCCAGACCACCCGCCAAGGTGTCAAAACCCGTGCCACCCAGCAGCGTATCGTCGCCGTCGCCGCCCGACAGCGTATCGTTGTCGGCGCCACCATCGAGGCTGTCGTTGCCCGTCCCGCCAACGAGGGTGTCATTCCCGGCATCGCCAGTCAGCGTGTCGTTGTCCGCCCCGCCATCCAGACTGTCATTGCCGATGCCGCCCGAAAGCGTGTCAAAACCCGCGCCGCCCAGCACCGTGTCATCGCCGTCGCCGCCAGAAAGGCTGTCGTTCTCCGACCCGCCGTCAAGGCTGTCGTTGCCCGTCCCACCGACAAGGGTATCACTCCCCACATCACCCAAAAGCGTATCGTTGTTCGCCCCGCCGTCCAGACTGTCGTTACCCAGACCGCCTGACAGGGTGTCGTTCCCTGCCCCGCCGAACAGACTGTCATTGCCATCATCGCCAGACAGCGAATCGTTGCCCGTACCACCGCTCAGGCTGTCGTCATTCGCGCCGCCAACCAGAATGTCGTTGCCGGTGCCGCCATCCAACGTATCGTTGCCCGTGCCGCCATCCAGACTGTCGTTGCCGTCCCCGCCAAACAGGCTGTCGTTGCCCGCTTCGCCCAACAGCGTATCGTTGCCAAGTCCACCATAAATTGTGTCATTGCCCGCACCACCAAGGACCGAATCGTTGTCGATCGGGATGGTCTGAAACTGCACATCGCTGACGTAAATGACCTGCCCGCCAGAGCCGAGGTTGGAATAATTGATGGTCAGCGACGTGAGGGGACCGGGAATGCTGACAAGGACCGAGCCGGATGCCAGATCGGGTGTGTCACCACCCGGCCCCGCAGTGATGGTCGCCGTTGTCCCGCTGACCACCGTTTCATTCCCGGCGGCGCTCAGCGTGATGCTGACGGGTTGGCCATTCGCGTCGAGCGCGGTAATCGTGATCGAGTCTTGGTGTGCACCGGCGGCGGAATCGATATCGCTGATCCGGAACGTCACGTTCTGAACCGAATTCTGGAATCC
Organism: Gemmobacter sp.; assembly: GCA_031376195.1. Classification (GTDB taxonomy): domain Bacteria; phylum Pseudomonadota; class Alphaproteobacteria; order Rhodobacterales; family Rhodobacteraceae; genus JANPIX01. The sequence continues at coordinate 1,282 of JANMDH010000503.1, forward strand.
CGCGCCCGGAACGGCGGCAAAGCTCAGGGTGGAACTTGACGTAGCACCACCGCCACTGCCCCCCATTTCAAGCGAGGATGTCGTCGAAAACGTCTCGCCAGATGCCACATAGATCGGCGTCGCGCTGCGATCCCAGTTGGGGTTGTTGTCGCCCGTATCAGCCCGGGTGAACGTGACGTTCACGCCGCCAGTATCCTGGACCTGACCATTGGGAATGTTTGAGTTGCCGGGATCGTCCGACCAGTTCAGATCGAGACTTACCGGCGTCTCAGAGCCCGCAAAGACAAGATCGTTGCCATCGCCTGCCGTGATGGTATCGTTCCCGGACAAACCCGTGATTGTGTCGGCCGCCGCAGTGCCGGCGAGCGTTTCAGAGGCATTGGTTCCGATGACGTTAGCCATTGTCTTTTATTCCACACTTGAACTTGTCCAACCGCGCCTTTGACGACCCGGCCTTTTTTACACACACGCAGCATACGTGCCGCGCACTTAACACAAAGCGACGCGCAGATTTCGAAGTTGTTAGGAAAAGTTCAAAAGGAGTCGCAAAAATGCGTGCCAAGCCATAAGCAAAGACCGCTAAAATTCGCTGACCCATCATCGTCCGTTCAGGACGGAACTGGTCACAAACCAAACCCACACTCGTTACCGTCACACTTCCCACCACGCGTTTCTTTACGCGACTACCAACAATATGACATAATTATTACGGTAATTCCATGTCAGCATCCCGACGCCCGTCTGACCATTTGCCGTCATCACTCCACCGTGATCCCGTGACCGCATCTGCCTTCCATCGTGCTGCATGTCATCCTACCGCGTGGCCTCGACCAGATCAGCAGCCGTGCGAACGGGCCGTGCCGCCATATATGGGTTTGCCGCCTCTGCTACTTTAAGTTCGGGCAAAATCTCAAAGATTTCGTTACGCTGCGCGTTGCCCAAACCCTTCAGGGCAAAATCGCTCGGCTGAAAGCTTTCGGTCCACGCGCCATTCGACAAGACAACCTGATGTCTGCTGAACATGAAATGGATGTAGGTCGTCCCGCCACTGTTCACTTCATAGATCGACCGCCCCGTTATCAGATGTTTTGCCGACACCAGAACTTCGGTTTCATTAAACCGCAGGGCCGTATGATCGTTCGTCACCAGAATGCGGTGGTTCGGGCTGACCATCAGGTCGCTTTCCGGCAAACCGTGGCCCAGACTTCCTTGGCTGATCACGATTGGCTTCAAATGCGGATCCGCCCCAAGGTCGGCCCAGCCCAGTTTCCGCGCACCCAGCCAGACGATCTCTTGAAAACCGTTGTCGCGGGTGATGACCTTGTCACCCATCCGCAACTCTTCAACCGCCACTTCACCGCGCGGCGTGGCAATCAGCGTGCCCGGCGTAAAACATGGCGAAACGCTGCGCCCAATCTGATTGGACAGACGCGCAGATGGATCGTTCGATCTTTGTGCCATTCTCAATTCCAATCCAACACGAACTCGGCCCCCCGCAGGATCGACCATCAGCCGTAACCGACAGTGCCAACCCACAACTATCAAGACCTTAGATGACCGTTCAAACACGCATGTCTTTGGCCGCCGCTGAATTTGTATTACCTTGCGTTATGCTGCACAGAAAGGGGAATTTTGGCGTCGGCGCGTCACCGCCGAAAGGGCGCTAACCCGTTAAAAGACAATGACTATATTACAGCGCAACCCTGACGATATTGGTCCGACGGTTTTGCCAATACAAATGATCAATAACGCGCGAAATTGATCAAACTATACAGTTGCCATGTTCCATTTGTGCTATTCTGTGTTCCACGCGCAGTACGAAATTTCTCACAAACAAAAAAATAAAAATCGTGAAATTCAGCGGGAAATCACGTTTTTCACCTTCGACTGCGACATCGGCAAGGTTCCACCTTCGCATTTAGGAAAAATGTCGCAAATGCACAATGTCGCGCACACGAATCAGCTGGCCTTGGCCAATTGGTCACAAAAAATCAAAACCCTATCCAGAAAGCGTGGTGCCCGAGGTCGGACTCGAACCGACACACCTTGCGGCGGGGGATTTTGAGTCCCCTGCGTCTACCATTCCGCCACTCGGGCCACGCCCGCGTTGTCTAACCCGGCCCAAACGGATCGTCAATCGCCCGTGGCCCTTACAAACGGTCCGTTTTGAAGGTGTCGCATTGATCCATCGACCCGGTTTTGTACCCCGTGACGAACCAGCGTGACCTTTGTTCCGATGTGCCGTGCGTGAACGTATGCGGCATCGGGCGCTGCCCTGCCGACCGTTGCAGTGTGTCATCCCCGATCTGGCGCGCGGCATTCACCGCCTCTTGCACATCACCTTCTTCCAGCGTGCCAAACTGCTCTGCCGCCAGCCGCGCCCAAATGCCCGAAAAGCAATCTGCCTGCAGCTCGACACGCACGGAAATCTCGTTCGACTCTGCTTCGGAAACCTGCTGCCGAACCTCGTTCGCCTGCCCCAGAATACCCAACTCATCCTGCACATGATGGCCCACTTCATGCGCCACCACATAGGCCGCCGCAAAGTCGCCCTGCGCGCCAAGCCGTTGTTCCAGCGTGGCAAAAAACTCGGTGTCTAGATAGATTTTCTTATCTCCGGGGCAGTAGAAAGGCCCTGTCGCACCGCTTGCCCCGCCACAAGGCGATTGCGTCACACCCTTGTACAGAACAAGAACCGTGGGCCGATACGCCTGCTCCACCTGATCCTGGAACACCCGTGCCCAGACCTCTTCGGTATCAGCCAGGGTGACCGACACGAATTCCCCTGCAACCCGGTCGGCGGGCGTGATTTCCGTGCGGACAACCGCTTCACCGCCCGACGGGTCAGTCAATAACGGCGTCACGTCGATGCCCAGAAAGTAGCCGACCACCAGAACCACAATAACCCCGACCCCGCCAATACCCCCCGCCCGCCCCGCAGACGACATGCTGCGGCGATCTTCGATGTTCCGGCTTTGCCTGCGTCCACGCCATTCCATTCTGCCCGTCTCCTGCTTTGGTTTCGGTATCACGATAAGGGCAACCGAAGTCAGACCAAAGCTCTTTTGCACGGATGCTGCCCTTTCCCCTTATTCATTCCACTGCTACATCGGGCGCAAATAACGGGGGGCAGGATGTTTCGGCGATTGTACAACTGGACCCTGCGCTGGTCCGGCAGCCCGCAGGCACCCTATGCCTTGGGCACCGTCTCCTTTGTCGAAAGTTCCGTCTTTCCGATTCCGGCCGATGTCCTGTTCATCCCGATGTGTCTGGCCCGGCCTGACCGCGCCTACCGCTTTGCCCTGATTGCCACCGTCTTTTCGGTTTTAGGCGGTATTGCGGGCTGGATGCTCGGGTATTACGCCTTCGACCTGATCGCGCGCCCCGTGTTGGAAGCCTACGGCAAGCTGGAGGCTTTTCAGGAACTGCGCGCCAGCACGGGCGATGGCGCTATCCTCATCCTGTTGATCACCTCGGGCCTCAGCCATCTGCCGCCCATGAAGGTGGTCACAATCCTGTCAGGGGTGATTGCGTTCGATCTGAAATTGTTCATCTTGTCGGCCATTGTCGCACGCGGGGCCCGGTTCTACCTGCTCGCCTGGGCTTTGCGTCGATATGGCGATGTGGTGACAGCTTTCATCGAACGTCGACTGGGTCAGGTGGCCTTGGGCCTTTTGGCCATTGTCGTCCTCTACATCGGGTGGAATTGGATTATCACATGACCTCCAGACCGTTGATCCTGCTGGCCGCCGCCGGTTCCGCCGCCCTGCTGGCCGGGGCCTTCGCTTTTCAATACATCGGCGGTCTTGCGCCCTGTCATCTGTGCTTGCTGCAGCGCTGGCCCCATGCGGCGGCTGTCCTGATCGGCCTAGTTGCACTGGTTCTGAACAGCGGCCGTCTTGTCCGCCTGCTGCCCATCGCCGGGGCCGCCGCTGCGGCGACAACCGCTGGCTACGGCCTGTATCACACCGGGGTCGAACGCGGCTGGTGGCAAGGACCCGACACCTGCACCTCCGGCCCCGTCGGCGGGGTCAGCGCCGGGGATCTGCTCGACCAGATCATGGCAGCCCCCCTGATCCGCTGTGATGATGTCGCCTGGTCGATGGCGGGCCTATCCATGGCCTCGTGGAATGCCGTCATATCGGTTCTGCTGGTCCTGATCTGGCTCGCCGCCTATCGCCGTGCCCGATCAGACCAGATCTAACCTCCCGTCAGCCGGGCATGCTCCTGAATGGCGAACCGGTCCGTCATCCCTGACACATAATCCGCCACGATCCGTGCAAGGGCCGTCTGATCCGCCGTTACCGCCACATCCGCCTGCCATTCCCCGGGCAGCAGCCCGGGCTGTTTCAGGAACATCGGGAACAGATCGTTCAGCACCGCATACACCCGCGCGCGTTCCTGCATCACCGACGGCGCACGGTACATCCGCGTGAACAGGAACGTCCGTACCGCCTTCAGATCCTGAAACAGCGGTTTTGAAAACCGGATGATCGTCGTCCCCATTCCCCGGATATCATCCACCGACTTCGGCTGTGCTGCCTCCAGACGGTTCTTCGCCACCGCAATCACATCTTCCACCATCCGCCCGAACACCCGGCGCAGCGCCTCGTGCCTCCGGCGCATCTTGTCCAGCCCCGGATACAACCGGTCCACCTCGGCAAAGGCCGGCCCCGTCACCGGCAGCTCCATCAGGTCCGCCTCGTCAAACAGCCCCGACCGCAGGCCATCGTGCAGGTCATGATGCGAATAGGCCACGTCATCCGCAATCGCCGCCACCTGCGCTTCGGCACTCGCATGGGTGCCCAGTTCCAGCTCCCAATCCCCATTCGCTTCGGCCAGCGCATAGGGGTAAGGCCGCTCCACCGGACCATTGTGTTTCGCCAGCCCTTCCAGCGTTTCCCATGTCAGGTTCAGCCCGTCAAAATCCGCATAGTGCCGCTCCAGCCGCGTCACGATCCGCAGGGCCTGTGCGTTGTGATCAAACCCGCCGAACGGCTCCATCAGCGCGCCAAGCGCGTCCTCGCCCGTATGCCCGAACGGCGTGTGCCCCAGATCATGCGCCAGCGCCACCGCCTCGGCGAGGTCCGTGTTCAAGCCCAGCACCCCCGCCACCGTTCGCGCCACCTGCGCCACCTCGATCGAATGCGTCAGACGCGTCCGGTAATAGTCACCCTCATGTTCCACAAAGACCTGCGTCTTGTGCTTCAACCGCCGGAATGCTGACGAATGAATGATCCTGTCCCGATCCCGCTGAAATTCCGACCGGAAGGTCGAAACCGTCTCGGCATGGTGCCGACCGCGCGACTGTTCGGGATGACAGGCATATGGGGCAATCATGATGCGGCTTTGGCTTGTGTGATCAGGCTCCCCTGCCTATATTCATCCCAACCGCAAAATGATACCGGAACGCGTCATGAACATGCCCGTGCTGACCCTGCCCCCCCGTGTGACGGACCGCGCCTATGCCCGGCTGGCCGAAATCGCCGGAGTAACGGGCCAGACCCGCGCCCTGCGCGTGGCCGTCGAAGGCGGCGGTTGTTCCGGCTTTCAGTATGACATCCGGCTGGATGACGCTGCCAGCGATGATCTGGTGCTGGAAAAAGATGGCCAGACAGTTCTTGTCGATGCCGTCTCGCTGCCGTTTCTGTCAAACGCCGTCATCGACTTTTCCGATGAATTGATCGGCGCGCGCTTTGTCATCGAAAACCCCAATGTCGCAAGCGCGTGTGGCTGCGGCACCTCCTTTTCGATCTGACGTATAGCGCCATTTTACCGCCCCGCCCGCGCCGCATGGCGCACCAGCGTTGCCCCCTGATGCAGGGCCGAATGCGGTGTTGTCCCCACCCCCGCCTGCGGCCCGGACGGCGCGACCTTGCGCATCTCCTGTCGGGCCAGCAGCACGCCTGCCAGAATGATCAGGCCCGCACCCACGAACACCATCAGCCGCGTCGCTTCGCCAAAGATCAGCACCCCGATCAGCACCATCCAGATGAACTGGATATTCAAAAGCTGCAGCGTCAGCCACGTCGGCAACAGCCGCGCAACAATCACCATGATCCAACGCGCGCAGAACACCAATCCCGCGTACAGACAGATCATTCCAAAATCGGCCCACACCATGGATTGCGCCACAAAGGGCCAAATCAGCGCCATCACCACGGCCATCAAGCACTGCGGCAAGAACACCTGTGCCAATGAATGCGTCTCATACCGCCCGATATAGCGCGACAGCAGGACGGAAACCGTTCCCGCCAGACTGCCGGACGCAGCGGCAAGATGACCTGACCAAACAACGCCGCTGTTCAGCGTCGGGAACAGGCAAAACAGACCGACGAACCCGATGCCCAGAATCCCCCAGACACGCAGTCCCGGCCGCTCGCCAAGGATCAGCCCCGACAATCCCGCCGCCATCAGGGGCATGGCCCCGATGAACAGAAAAACTTCGGCAAACGGGATCAGCGCAAAGGCCTGATAAAACCCGACCCCGGCACACACGGTTGCAACAGACCGCGCCAGCATCGCCCATGGCGCCCCTGTATGCACCACCCGCACCAGCGGCCCGCGCCGGTTCGCAGCCAGCGTCAGCCCGACAGACATCAGCGCCGCGATCAGCAACACTTGCGGTGCCGCATACTCCGACGCAACCGCCTTCAATGCTGCATCCGCACCGGATGCGCACAGGGTGCCGATCACCATCAGCACAACCCCGGTCACAATGGCCTGACGCGACGTTTCCAAAACGCTCAACCTGCCCCTACCCGCTGACTGCGCGCAAACGCCGCAAAGAATTCATCGAACTGATCATCCGCCGCTTCCGCCTGCATCACAATCTGGCGCGCCGCAGGGGACAAAGCGTTGGAAAGCGGGTCACGCATCCCCACCCAATCACCGCTCCGCCCGGCACCAAGACCCAAAAGGTACATCGAAACTTCCCGCAATGGCAACGCCACAGGCTGCGGTGCGCGCACGATCAGGCTTTGCCCGGGTCCGGGCATCGGGGCCCGAAATTGAAAAGCCGCAAGACCAACTTTTCCCAAAAGCCAATGGCACACAAACAAGCAGTGACAATCATCATTTTCAGCCATACCAGATTTCGCCTGAAACGCGAATGATTTTGCAGTCTCTGCAACCAGACCGAGCCACAGTTCAGGAATTTCTTGCCCGGCATAAAGCAGGCAAAGGCAGATTTCGGCCAAAAGATCGGCATTTTGTTCCAGAAAGGCCAAAGTTCCGGCATGTCGCAGACTTTGCAAGACGGCTGCCGAAAGGCCCGGGTCACGCCGCCCGTGATCACTCAGGTAAAAGACAAGATGCGTCAGCTCATACGCGGCTTTCCGATTCGGAATCGCAAACGTCGCCGGACGTTCCATGAAACGGTGCAGGCGTCGGTCCAGATCGGGGTCATCGGCGTCGCGGCACCCGGCCCGGCGCAACAGATATCGCACCTCCGCCCGGTTCAGGTCGTTCAATTCGCTGTCCGGCCAGCCCTGATCGACCACCCAGTCGCCAAGTTCGCCAGCCCGACCCGGCGGCAGCAGGCCCAGCGCCTCGGCTGACAGGGCGATGGCCAGAAAAAATCTGTAATACTGCGGAAAAAAGGTCATCCGCGCGCCCAGACCCGCAAGCGGCCCTGCCAGCGCATCGTGCATTGCCGGTGTCGCAGTGCCACCGGTTTCTTCCAGCACCGACAGCACTTCCGCGATCTCTTTCAGCCAATACACGCTGTCCGTCGGCCAACGCCCCTGGGCAATCGCCGTCACCAGCGTTTCGTCGGGCCGGGGCTGAACCACGCGGCGGGCGGCAAGGTTAACGATTGTCGCCAAAGCGGCCTCCTGAAAATGAACGGTCTTGCAAATGTTCGGGCTGGAAAAGCCGGGATCGGCGCAAAAGACTTTCGCGCCGACCCCGCAGCATGATCAGGCGACCTTGCGCGCCACGTCTGCAACCGCGATCAGGGTCGCCCCTTCGATGGCGCAGGACGGCGACAGGTCAAGACCTTCGCCCGACATCATGTCGCCCGCAAAAATCGGGGCGGCGCAGGACGGTGACAGCGCAACGCCCATGCCTTCGACAAGGCCATGGCCTTCGGTCACGGCACAGGACGGCGACAGGCTGATCGCCTCGCCCGCCAGCATGTCGATGCCCGATGTGACGGCGCAGGATGGCGACAAGGCAACGCCCGACCCATCCGTCATCGCGTGGCCGGTTGTCACAGCGCAGGATGGCGACAAGGCAACGCCTGCGCCGTCTGCCATGTCAGCGCCCGCTGTCACTGCGCAGGACGGCGAAAGGGCGGCGCCTGCGCCTTCGATCATCGCAGCGCCGACTGTCACGGCGCAAGAAGGGGACAGTGCAACGCCTGCGCCGTCGAGGGTGGAAACTGCTGCATTTTGTTTCGTCATCATGGCAAATCTCTCCTGGTTGGTAGGTTTGCACAGGCTAGCAGCCCTTGTTTTCCCCGTGGCGCGAGTTTTTCACTTGTCCACAGCTTTGAGTTGTTATCCCCAAATGCACCTTTTGATCCACAAGCCATGCACAGGACTCTCCGCAGAGTTGTTCACTGATCGGGCGAATTGGGCGGATTGCTGGCCACAAAAATGGGCTTTAGGGTGCTGGCGGGAACCAGGGGGCCGCCATGAAGATTGCGACGTTCAACATAAACGGGGTCAAAGCCCGAATCGAAACGTTAACGGCCTGGCTGAAACGCAGCGCGCCGGACGTGGCACTGCTGCAGGAAATCAAATCGCAGGACGACGGCTTCCCGCGTGAGATGATCGAAGATCTGGGCTACATTGTGGAAACACACGGGCAAAAAGGGTTCAACGGGGTCGCAATCCTGTCGCGCCTTCCGCTGGAGGATGTGACGCGCGGTCTGCCCGGGGACGATGCCGACGAACAGGCCCGCTGGATCGAGGCGACGGTGATCGGGGATCGCGCCATACGGGTCTGCGGGCTGTATCTTCCGAACGGCAACCCCGCACCGGGGCCGAAGTATGATTACAAACTGGCGTGGATGGATCGCATGGCACATCGGGCGCAGGCGCTGCTACATACCGAACAGCCTGTGGTGATGGCGGGCGACTACAACGTGATCCCCCAGTCCCTCGACGCCGCAAGACCCGAGGCTTGGGTGACAGACGCCCTTTATCTGCCTGACAGCCGCGCCGCCTGGCGTCGCATCCTGAACCTTGGCTTCACCGAGGCCTTCCGCACCCGCACCCCCGGGCCGGGGCATTATTCATTCTGGGATTATCAAGCGAATTCCTGGGAACGCAACAACGGCATCCGCATCGACCATCTGCTGCTGTCGCCACAGGCGGCAGACCTGATGTCGGACGTCGGGATCGAACGTGACGAACGCGCGGGGGACAAGCCGTCGGATCATGTACCCGCATGGGTCACGCTCGACGCCTGATCTAGCCGGACCTGCCCGCCGTGACATCATGCCCCCACAGCCAGTCATACCGCGCCACCATCCGCGCGGGTGAAATCGCCCCGGCAATCCCCAGCGCCAGATAGGCAGGCCCCCGCCACGGACGGCGCAGATGATACAGCCGTGCATTCCCGGTTGACGCATCCACGATCCGCTGGCACCGCGCCGCCCGCTGCGCCTGAAACGCGGCCATCCCGCCCATCCCCTGCCTATCCAGCAGATCGGCCAGCACAAACGCGTCCTCCAGCGCCATGTTCGCCCCCTGCGCCAGAAACGGCAGCGTCGGATGCGCTGCATCCCCAAGGATCACCGCTCCCCCCTGCGGCAGGTCACGATACCAGTGCCGCGCCACCGGATGCCGGAACAGGCCCCATATGCCGGTTTCCGTCACCTGATCCAGCCACCCCCGCACGCGCGGTGAAAACCCCGCAAACGCCGCGCGCAGATTTGCCGGATCATCCGGCTGCGACCAGCCTTCCGCCAGCCAGCTTCCCCGCTCCTCCACCGCCACGATATTCCGCAGCCCGCCGCCCCGGATCGGATAACTTACCAGATGCCGCCCCGGGCCCATATGCACCTCCGCCACCGCTTCGTCGCCCCCTTGCGCCGGGATCACCGCCCGCCACGCCGCCTGCCGCGTGAAAAAGGGCGCCGTTACCCCGTTCAGGGCCCGGTGAACGACGGATTTCAACCCATCCGCCCCGATCAACAGATCGCATTCATCCGTCCCGCCATTCTGTTGCACAATCTTCGGGCGGCCACCGCTCAGATCCACCGCCTGAACCTTCACCCCCAGAACAATCCTCACACCCGCCCCGACGGCCGCATCCCGCAGCATCCCGATCAGATCCGCCCGGTGCAGATAGAACGGCCTTTGATCCGGCCTGATCCGGGCCAGATCCAACTGCAGCACCGGCCGCCCCGACACACCATCGAACAGCGCCACCCCCTGCCCCTGCACACCCCGCGCCGTCAGACCGTCCCCCAGACCCAGCGCGCCCAGCACAACCGCCCCGTTCCGGCTGATCTGAACCCCCGCCCCCACATCCTCCAACGCGGCTGCCTGTTCCAGAACCTGAACTTCCGCCCCCCGCTGCGCCAAAGCCAACGCCACGGACAGCCCCGCCACCCCCGCCCCCCTCACCCACCCCCATGGGCCCTTTATACCGCCCGACATACGCCCAAACCCCA
>JANMDH010000532.1:0-2284 GCA_031376195.1 Gemmobacter sp.
TGCCCAAACCACCGCCGCACAACGCCTTTGGGGCATGATGGGGCATCAATCCCCCTTGCAGGTTTCCCGTAGGGCAGCGCCCGTCTGCGTCGATGCCACCCCGATTCCAGGCACGGGCCCCGCTGCCAAGAACGACCTGCAGACCGATGCAACCATGTTGGAAAAGGCCGCCATTGCACCGCAAAATCGAATACTTGTTCCACAATCGCGCCCCATTTCCCAAACCGACGCCTCGACGGCGAAACCGGACAAGATGGCTGATCCGGGGTGGGATGCAAAAATCAACGAACTCGTCCCCGATAAGACTGAACCCGCCGTCATCCCCGACGGCCCCGCCGTCAGTCCTGACCAGAACCCTGCCCGGCCCTCCGCCGATATCACGCTCATCCCCTTGCCGCCCCTGACGGGCACTGATGCGTTTTCCCTTCCCTTGGCCCAGATCGGGGTCATCGCTGATGGACCTGTCGGGGGGCGCGGCGTAGCCGCCCCGCCGCTCTCCGCGCCCATGCCGCAACCCTTTCTTGCCTCGGTCATGGCCGAGGCGGCTCAGCCCCGTCCCGGTGGTGTCTCCCTCACCCTTGCCCCCGAAGAACTCGGTCGGCTTCAGATGACCATCCAGACCAGCGGTGATCAACTGACGCTGGCCATCGCGGCGGACCGTCCCGAAACGCTCGATCTGCTGCGCCGCCATGCGGATCAGCTTTCGCAGGAATTGCGTCAGGCCGGATTCGCACAACCCACGCTCAGTTTTTCGCAGGGCAATGCGCAGGGCTTTGCCCGTCCAGATCCGCAATCTGCCACACCCCCGCGGCCTGCCCGCACCGACCCCGACTTTGCCCCCATCGGGCAGGTTTCCCCCCCCGGCATCACCCATCACGGCCATCAGGCCGGGCTGGACCTTCGGCTTTGAAAGGATCATCAGGCCATGGATATCTCCCAAGTCACCACCGCCCCCCGGACAACAACCCCCGACAAAGACCCCAAGTCGATGATCAGTTCGGACTTCGACACCTTCCTGCGCATGATGACGACGCAGCTGCAGAACCAGGATCCGCTCAACCCCATCGATTCTGCCGATTACGCCGTGCAACTCGCCACCTTTTCGGGGGTCGAACAGCAGGCCCGCACGAACAAGCTGCTGGAATCCATGCAGGCCGAATTCGGGCTTATGGGCATGGCGCAGATGGCGGGATGGGTCGGCAAAGAGGCGCGTTCCACCGCCCCGGTCTGGGTCGATGGCCAACCCGTCACCCTGTCGCCGACCCCGGCCATTGGCGCGGACAGGGCGGTTCTGGCAGTTTACAATGCCCAAGGGACGCTGGTTTCGCGCGATGATGTGCCTCTTGCAGGCCGGTCGCTCGACTGGGCCCCTGTCGATGCGGCGGGCGCACCGCTTCCGGGGGGTAGTTATACGTTCAAACTGGAAAGTTATGCCGGTGATCAGATGATCAACAGCAAACCGGTTGAGGCATATGGCAGGATCACCGAAGTGCGCGGCGGCACGGGTGGCACCACGCTGGTGCTGGAAGGCGGGGTCGAAGTGCCCGCTTCCGCCGTGACTGCCCTGCGCGATTGATCCGTGGCGTTGACTGCCCCTTGCGCTGCCTGCCCCAAGCGGGCAGCGTGGCTGCATCATGCCGTCTGTTTTACCCGTTCAACCTGCCCCCCCTTCAGCACCGCCAATCTGGTTAAGACAGGCGGTGGCCGCCACCAATCCGGACGCGGCACACCTGATGTGGGTTCCCCTGCGCGGGGGCCGCGTCAATCAGGTCTGGCAGGTCGGCGACCAAGTCGTGAAACTGTACGACCCCGCCGCAACCAGCCCCTTGTTCCCGAATGACGCAGCGGCCGAAATGGCCGCCCTGCGCGCCTTTGCGCCCGCAGGATTCTGCCCCGCGCTGTTGGCAAGCGGCCCGAACTGGATCGCCTACCGCCACATTGCAGGGCCAACCTGGACGCAGGGCGTCAAGGCGGTTGCCGCAATGCTTGGCCACCTTCACACCCAGCCCCTGCCGCAACAACCGCTGTTCCGAAGGCTTCCATCCGGCGCGTCTGGCATTCTCGCCCAAGGCCGCCTGATCCTTGCCGCCTGTCGGGGCACCCTGCCTGACCCCGGCATGGTTGACCTGCCCGAAACGCCCGATCTTTCTGTCATTCATGGGGATGCCGTCCCCGGAAACATCATCATGTCCGCCAAGGGCCCGGTGCTGATCGACTGGCAATGCCCCGCCATCGGCGATCCGGCCGAAGATCTGGCCGCCTTCCTGTCGCCCGCGATGCAGGT
>JANMDH010000546.1:0-3028 GCA_031376195.1 Gemmobacter sp.
CTTCAAGACCAACCGGATCATAATCTTTGGAAATCTGTTTTTCTTTAACAAGAACTTTGCTTTCGGAATTATTTACTGCATTTCCACTTTCAGCTTTAGATTCATCGCTTTCCTCAATTTCACGTCCTTCGATTTTTGAAAGCTTTTCACCAACTGCTGCGCTTGAGTCATTTAATTCAACGATTGAGTTTTTTATCGTATCTACCGCAATCTCGAGTTTCTTTAGGTGTCGATCAATTACATTTTCAGATGCTTTAACGGCATCTTCTAGGCTGGCAACTTTTTTTCCAAACAACTTACTTCCAAGACCAACCGCAAGGAGAGCAGCCACTATAGTCAAGAGTCCTGAAATTACCGTTCCTTGTCCGTCCGATATTACCGTCCACCAGCCCATGGTCTTCTTTCACTTAAACTACACAAGATATCTAGGCATTTTTGGCCAAGAATTGTCAATCACTGAAGATTGAAATCTACTTCCGTCCCCGCCTGCTCTTCCCCCCCCGCATCCCGGCACGTCCCCCGGTGCTGCGACCCGCGCCGTTCACTGCTGTCTCCACCGCCGCGTCCACTTCCGATTGCCGCGCCAGCGGGTCGTCGGCGATTGTCAGTTCCACCGCCTCCAGGCGTTTCACTTCATCGCGCAGCCTTGCGGCCTCTTCGAATTCGAGGTTCTCGGCCGCTTTGCGCATTGTCAGGCGCAGGGCGTCCAGGTGGGCTGCAAGGTTCCCGCCCACCATCGGTTTGTCGATCTTCGTGGTGATCCGCGCCTGATCGGTATCGCCCTTCCACAGGCCCGCCAGCACATCCTCCACGTTCTTTTTCACCGTTGTCGGGGTGATGCCGTGCAGGGTGTTGTAGGCGATCTGCTTGTCGCGCCGCCGGGTTGTTTCCCCAATCGCGCGTTCCATGCTGCCGGTGATCCGGTCGGCATACATGATGACCCGCCCATCGCTGTTGCGCGCCGCCCGCCCGATGGTCTGGATCAGGCTGGTTTCAGACCGCAGAAAGCCTTCCTTGTCCGCGTCCAGAATCGCCACCAGCCCGCATTCGGGGATGTCCAATCCTTCGCGCAACAGGTTGATGCCGACCAGCACATCGAACGCCCCAAGACGCAAATCGCGCAGAATCTCGATACGCTCAATCGTGTCGATGTCGGAGTGCATGTACCGGATGCGGATGCCCTGTTCGTGGAAATATTCGGTCAGATCTTCGGCCATGCGTTTGGTCAGCGTTGTCACCAGCACCCGCAGCCCCTGCAGGGCCACGCGCCGGATTTCATCCAGCAGGTCATCCACCTGCATTTCCACCGGCCTGATCTCGATCATCGGGTCCACCAGACCCGTCGGGCGGATCACCTGTTCGGTGAACACGCCGCCTGCCTGATCCATTTCCCAGGCGGCAGGGGTGGCCGACACGAACACCGTCTGCGGGCGCATCGCATCCCATTCCTCAAACTTCAAAGGGCGGTTGTCCATGCAGCTGGGCAGCCGGAACCCGTGTTCGGCGAGCGTGAATTTACGCCGGTAGTCGCCCTTGTACATGCCGCCGATCTGAGGCACCGACACATGCGATTCATCGGCGAAAACAATCGCATGGTCGGGGATGAATTCAAACAGGGTCGGCGGCGGTTCGCCCGGTGCGCGGCCTGTCAGATACCGCGAATAATTCTCGATCCCGTTGCAGACGCCCGTCGCCTCCAGCATTTCCAGATCGAACGAACAGCGTTGTTCCAACCGCTGCGCCTCCAGCAGCTTTCCCTCGGCCACCAGCTGATCCAGCCGCCAGCGCAGTTCCTTTTTGATCCCGATGATGGCCTGCTGCATCGTCGGGCGCGGGGTGACGTAATGGCTGTTTGCGTAGACCCGGATTTGCGGAAAGCTGTCGGTTTTCGCGCCAGTCAGGGGGTCGAATTCGGTGATACTCTCCAATTCCTCGCCAAAGAACGAAAACCGCCACGCGCGGTCATCCAGGTGGGCGGGCCACACCTCCAGCGAATCGCCGCGCACGCGGAACGACCCGCGCGAAAACCCCTGATCGTTCCGCCGGAACGCCTGCGCCACCAGTTCCGCCATGATCTTGCGTTGATCATAGGCCTGCCCCACCACCAGATCCTGCGTCATCGCCGAATAGGTTTCCACCGACCCGATGCCATAGATGCACGACACCGACGCCACGATGATCACATCATCGCGTTCCAGCAGCGCCCGGGTGGCCGAATGGCGCATCCGGTCAATCTGTTCGTTGATCTGGGATTCCTTCTCGATGAAGGTGTCAGACCGCGCCACATACGCCTCGGGCTGATAATAATCATAGTAGGACACAAAATATTCGACCGCGTTGTCAGGGAAAAAACCTTTGAATTCGCCGTACAATTGCGCGGCAAGGGTCTTGTTCGGCGCCAGAATGATCGCGGGGCGCTGGGTTTCTTCGATGATCTTGGCCATCGTGAAGGTCTTGCCCGTGCCCGTCGCCCCCAGCAGCACCTGATTCTGTTCACCCGACATGACCCCCGACGCCAGCTCCGCGATGGCCTTGGGTTGATCCCCGGCGGGTTCAAACGGCGTGTTCAGCACGAACCTGCGCCCCCCTTCCAGCTTTGGCCGGGTCAGAACTTCGGGGCGTTCGGCAAGGGCATTGGTGTTGTTGTGGGGCATGGGGGCGACCTCGGCTAATGGTTTTGTCCCGCTGCAATCGACGTGAGAAGTCGATTTGCGCGGTCCTTGAGGGAAGTTGACGTTTGGACAATATGGGCAAGGCGCTGTTCCGCAGCGTTAGGGCTTGCAAAAAAGGTGTCTAACGTCACCTGATCAATATGGCGATACATGCCAACAGACGACGACACGCCTTTTCCTTGAAACCTTTCCAGCAAATCAACAAAGTTCGCATCCTGCGCGATTTGTGTTGCGACCCATGCCTTTGCGCCTTCGGGGTCTCCACCCTGATACCAAGCATAAAGCAGCGACAGGACACCGCGCGTCTCACGGATTGTCTTTGGATCAGTTGCTTGGACACGTTTAAGAAATGCAAT
>JANMDH010000551.1:0-5681 GCA_031376195.1 Gemmobacter sp.
TGGCCGCAGGGCTGTCGGCCGAAAAGATCAGCCATGACCATACCAAGGCCATGGCCCCCCTTGGGGCGGCCAAACTGGAACGCGTCCTGCGCGCCTGTCTGCAGTCTTTGCGATGATGCCACACTGACCCCGCTTGTCCGGCCAATCCACCCCAAGCGTTTGACAGGCCCCGCCTTTCGGGCGCATCACTGACGGCACAGGCATAACCCCCAAACCAGCGCGCAGCCCATGCAGATTTACCTCCCCATTGCCGAGGTATCGGTCAACGCCTTCCTGCTGCTGGGCATGGGCGGGATCGTCGGCTTCATGTCTGGCCTGTTCGGCGTTGGCGGCGGCTTTCTCATCACCCCCCTGCTGTTCTTCATCGGCATCCCGCCCGCCGTCGCCGTTGCCACCGGGGCCAATCAGGTCGTCGCCTCGTCCATTTCCGGTGTCCTCGCCCAGCTGCGCCGCAAGGCGGTGGATTTCCAGATGGGCGGCGTGCTGCTTGCCGGTGGCATCGTCGGTTCTGCCCTCGGCATCTGGGTCTTTCAAATGCTCAGCGCGGCAGGCCAGATCGACCTGTTCGTGCAGCTTTGCTATGTCGTTTTTCTTGGCCTCGTCGGCGCATTGATGCTGCAGGAAAGCTTGCGCAGCCTCTGGCGATCCGCCAAAGGCGGCCCAATCCGCCGAAGCCATGTCCACACCTGGGTCCACGGCCTGCCCTTCAAGATGAAGTTCCGCGCCAGCGGACTTTATATTTCGGTCCTGCCGCCCCTTGCCGTTGGCGCACTTGTCGGCTTTCTGGCCGCTGTCATGGGTGTTGGCGGTGGCTTCATCATGGTGCCCGCCATGATCTACCTGCTGGGTGTGCCCACCAAGGTCGTCATCGGCACCTCGCTTTTCCAGATCATCTTTGTCACCGCCTTCACCACCGTCATGCATGCCGTCACCAACCAGACCGTCGATATGCTGCTTGCCGTCCTGCTCATCCTCGGCGGCGTCATCGGCGCGCAGATCGGTACCCGTGTCGGCGTCAAATTGCGCGCCGATCAGTTGCGCATCCTGCTGGCACTGCTGGTGCTGGCGGTCAGCGGCAAGATCGCCCTTGATCTGTTGCTCACCCCGGCAGAACTGTATTCCCTGACCGTGATCCCCCTGCCATGAAACTCGGCACCCTGATCCTTGCCATCTTGTACGCCCTGCCCCTGCGCGCCCAAGCGCCCGAAACTGCAGAAACGATTGTCGCGGGGTTAAGCCAGAACAGCGTGTCGATCACCACCGACTACATCGGCTCAGAGATTCTGATCTACGGTGCTGTCAAACGCGAAAGCCCGCCGCCCACCACCGATCCCCTGCAGGTCATCATCACTGTCGAAGGCCCCCCGGCCGAAATGGTGGTCCGGCGCAAGGATCGGGTCTATGGCATCTGGACCAACAACGCCGAAGTGCGCGTGGACCGCGCGCCCAGCTTTTATGCGATTGCAACAACCGGCCCCCTGAACACTATCCTGTCCGCGACCGAGGATTTGCGCCATCGCATTTCCGTGCCCCGCGCGATCCGCGCCGTCGGCATCAGCACCGAGGCAAGCGGCGCATCGGATTTCGTGACCGCCCTCGTGCGGCTGCGCGAAGGATCGGGCAGTTATGCACTTGATCAGGGGTCCGTCCGGCTGACCGAAGATACCCTGTTCCGCGCCGATGTGGCACTGCCCTCGAACCTGACCGAAGGTGACTACCGCGTGCGGATTTTCCTCACGCGCGGTGGCAAAGTCATTGATCAACTGGAACGGGGGATCGCGGTGCGCAAGACCGGGATTGAACGGTTCTTCTACCGCATGGCGAAAGATCAGCCGCTGCTTTACGGAATACTGGCCCTGCTGGTGGCAGGTGTCGCCGGATGGGCCGCCTCTGCCGCCTTCCGCTGGTTGCGGCCTTAAAACAGCCCGGCTTGCTGCACCAGCCCGCCCCTAGAGCATGTCGCCCCCCTTCCGATTCAGGATTCCCAAGTTGTGGGTTTTGTGATTCTCTGATCGGACTAGATGTAGGAGGTCGGAATGGGAAAAGCACATCCTATGGAACTTCGGAGCCGGGTTATCGCCTTTGTCGAGGAAGGGCGCGGGCACCGCGAGGCGGCGCGGCATTTTCGGGTTTCGCCACGCTTTGTGAACGACATGGTGATCCTGAAGCGCGAGAGCGGGGGCCTGATGCCGAAGGCGCAGGGCAACCATGCCGCGGGCAAGCTGGCGCCCTACGGAACCTGGCTTCGGGACCGGCTGGCAGTCAAGGGCGACCTGACGCTGGACGAGATTGTGGCGGAGATGGCCACGGTTCATGGCGTGAGCGTGCATCGCGGATCGGTCGGCAAATGGCTGCACCGGCTTGGCCTCAGCCATAAAAAAAACGCTGCTGGCCAGCGAAATCCTGCGACCAGAGGTGGCCGAGCGGCGCAGGGCCTGGGTCGAGGCCTTCCAGCCTGACACGGCCAACATGCTGGAAAGACTGGTATTCATTGACGAGACGAGCCTCAAGACCAACCTCGTCAAGACCACTGGTTGGGCCCCGAAGGGCGCACGCCTGATCGACCATACGCCGTTCGGCCACTGGCACACCCAGACCTTCATTGCGGGCCTGGCCCATGATGGGCTGATGGCCCCATGGGTGCTCGACGGTGCGATGAACCGCGATAGTTTCGAGACATACATCGCACACGAACTTGCACCGGCCCTCAGACCCGGACAGATTGTCGTGGCCGACAACCTCTCCTCGCACAAATCGGCCCGCGCGCAGGAACTATTGCGCGCGCAAGGCAACGACCTGATCTTCCTGCCGCCCTACTCTCCCGACCTGAACCCGATCGAGATGGCCTTCTCGAAACTCAAAACCCTGATCCGAAAGGCCGCTGCCAGAACATACCAAGCATTGTGGAAACAGGTCGGTGCAGTCTGCGACCTATTCCAGCCAGATGAATGCCGAAACTACTTCATGGCCGCAGGCTATGGTTCCAATTGAAGGCGACACGCTCTAGACCCAAATCAAGTGCTGATCGTCTCGACGCCAGCACCCCTGGTAATCGTGTCGTCGCCACTGCCGCCGTCAATGGTATCCTTGCCGCCAAACCCGCGCAGATCATTGGCCCCAACATCCCCGTCGAGCGAATCCGCCCCGGTCAACGACCCGAAGATATTTTCGATCCCGGCATAAACATCACCTTTCGCCGCCGAACCGGCATTCACGAACCCGCCATCCAATGACACCTTCACCCCGCCGCCATTCCGGAAATCCAGCGTGTCATTTTCCGTGCCCCCGTCAATCGTCTCAATCCCGGACCCAAGGATGAAACGGTCATTACCCTCGTTGCCAAGGATCGTCGCAAAAACAAGGCCACCGCGCCCGTTATAAAGGTCGTTGCCCGCCTGCAGATCAACAGAGCCGATCATGCGCCCTTCGTTGATCACCACATCCCGCAGATCATTGCCTCTGACCGCGTCGTCATGGAGCGCATCAATCATCCCGAAATTGCGCACAACCACTTTCTGCAGATCGGACATCTCGGTGCCGCCCCCACTGATCAACCCATGGTTGATCACCCGCCCGGTTCCCGTGCCCGCTTCGACAAACCGTATCCCTTCACCCGAAATGATCTTTCCACAGTTGGTAAATGTCGCATTCTACCCATCGAAATAGGCCGCATACCCGCGGTCCGCGATCACCAGCCCGCCCGCCTGATCGTGACGGATTGGTCGTACGCCCCTGTCGACAAAAAGATCGCATCCTGCGCCCCGATGACCGTGCCCGCCACCGTTATATCCTGCGCCGCTGCCAGCGCCCCCACCGCCGAAAAGTCGGTCGATTGAATTTTCACGCCTTTTGCGATCAGCAGGTCATTGTTCCCCGCCAGCGTGATTTGCAGGCAAAGTCCGGATTTTCGTGTCTGGTGTGATCAGCATTTTCCGGCTTCCTGATGTAAATGCCGGTCCGGCAGTTGCCAGAACAGGCCACCGCCCCGATGAAACACTGTGCACAACCGGGCTCGGCGGTTGATGGGTAGCGCTTGGATGCGCTTCGACAAAAAAATGAATGCAGCCAGACCACACGACGGCCCGGCTGCATGTTTTTCACAGACTTCAGAAGATGAAAATATCGCCAGCATCCAAAGTGACGCCATTGCTGAAGGTCGCCAACAGCACCGCTGCTTTTTTGCCTGTCCCGTCCGCGTCAAACCACAACGTGTCCGTCCCGGCGTTAAAGATGAAACGGTCGTTACGGTCGCCCGCCTTGTTGTTGAAGCCAACCTTGAATTGCGCCGCGTCCAGCATTCCTGCCTCCAGCCCGCCGCCAAACGCGCTGCCCTTGATGTAAAGCAAATCCGCGCCCACCCCGAAATCCGTGATCACATCGCCCAGACGGGTCAGTGCCGAAAAATAGAACTGGTCGTCGTCGATTCCGCCCGTCAGCGTATCTTTGCCACTGCCGCCATACAGGGAATCGTTGCCCTCATTCCCGGTCAGCTGGTCCGTCCCGCCAAATCCGTAAAGCCCGTTTGCAACACTGTCTCCGACAAGGCGGTCCGCCCCCGCCTGCGACCCGAACACCCGCTCCATCAACGTATAGACATCCCCTTGGGCAAATCCGGTATTCGCGATCACGTTGTTCAGATCAACACTCACCCCCCCGCCGGCGCGGAAATCCAGGGTATCAACGTCAAGCCCGCCTTCCATGACCTCTGCCAGAACGCCGGGCCGGAACGTATCATTGCCATCCCCGCCAAAGACTCCACCACGCAGCCGCCCGCCGTTCCCGTCATAAAGATCGTCGCCTGCCAACAGAAAGATATCCCCGATCATCTTGCCTCGGTTGATCACCAGATCCTGAAGGATATTGCCATGGAAAGAGTGGTCTTCGATGGAACTGATCAAACCAAAATTTTGGATCACCGATTGCGTCGCGGAATCAATCCGAATTCCGTCAGCGATGGCCACCAAGGTGCCAAAGTTCGTAATATTTGCCGTGCCACCCGTCGCATCCAGATACACGCCGTAATTTGCCGTAATCGTACCGCGATTGATCAGTGTGGCGTTGATCCCTTTCAAAGACACGCCGTCATCAATCTGGCTGGCCACAAATGCCCCCTCCTCGATGATGACGGTTGCGTCGCTTCCCGATAGGTTGATGGCGTCGTCGTACCCCTGCACAATACCGAATACTGTCACCGTCTGGCCATTCCCTGCACCTATAATGGCGTTGGTGTCCGTGGACTCAACGATCACGTTTGTGCCCACCACCAGATCGTTGTCGGTGCCAAGATCGTACTGAATACCCGTGCCGATTGTCGTCGTTGCCTTCACAAGCATGTCTGTTCCTACTCAGGTTACTGTCTCAACGCCTCTATCTTATCGGCTGCAATCACGCCGATAGCGAATGCGCGGACCAAAATAATCATCCGTAAGTAGAAAACGCAACGCGTCCAAATCGGTTCCATCACATTAAATTTGCCCTGTCAGTGCGCCAGTGTGGCCAGCGCCGTATCCAGATACCGGCGCGGCAGGATCACGATCATCCCCGGCTGATCAAACCGCAGCACGACCTCGCGCGCCACAACCCGGTTCGACGTGCCGATCTGCGCGTCCGGTGCCAGGCTCAGCCCGTCAATCGGCCATTCAAGGCCTTGGCTCTGCCCCCCGATCTGCCCCATCGGAAAC
>JANMDH010000015.1:0-11764 GCA_031376195.1 Gemmobacter sp.
AGACCAAAATCGACTTCGCCAAATGGACGCCTCAGATCGTAGCGGCCCGGTTCAAGCAGATCCAAGTAAACCGACCGAAAACTGCGATACACACCAGTCGTCTGTGAAAGTGCGCGTTTATCTGTGATTGCATATGAAAAAGTAAGCAAGCCAACCGACCAAGCAGCAAACCTGATGGTGGTCAGGGCGACTATGCCCGAGCAAAGAACGAAAACGGTCCATGCAAGGTAATAGTCTTTGAAGCATGATCGGGTGGGAGCTTCTCCACACGCTTCTGTAACGTCAGAATATGACAACGCATACCAGCCTGTCCATAATCCAAGTATTCCGAGCGGGATTATGGTCACGATCACGCGCTTCAATCGCCGAGGCCATCCGGGTTCGCCAGTCCAAAGCAAACGCTCGTCATCCCGCAGATATTTGCGCCATCGGTCATCCATTTGTGCCGTCCGAAACAATAGTGAGACGCGTAGGGTGTGCATTCATTGCGCGCCCTGTTCCGGCGGCTTGGTGCGCAATGAATGCGCACCCTACGGCGTGACCAATTCCCATCGTCAACTGCCCATCCAGACGAACAACCCCAGGAAAATGAACATCAAAACAAGCACGACTGTGGCGACCATGCCGCTCATCCGGGCGTTGGACATCGGGGGTTTCTTATCCTTCATACCATCACCCCCACCGCCTTTGCGCCCCGTTCGGCCCTTAAATTCCGCGCCAGCAGGTCCATGCAGGCCATACGTACGGCCACGCCCATTTCCACCTGTTCCTGAATGACCGACCGGTTGATGTCGTCGGCCAGTTCGCCGTCAATCTCCACGCCGCGGTTCATCGGGCCGGGGTGCATCACGATGGCGTCGGGTTTGGCGTGGGCTAGCTTTTCCGCATCGAGGCCGTAGCGGTGGTAATACTCCCGCTCGCTCGGGATGAACCCGCCATCCATCCGTTCGCGTTGCAGGCGCAGCATCATCACCACGTCGGCCCCTTCCAGTCCCGCGCGCATGTCGTCGAACAACTCGCACCCGAACTCGCCCACGCCTGTCGGCATCAGGGTGGGGGGGGCGATCAGGCGGATGCGGTTTTCCATTTTGCCCAGCAGGATCAGGTTGCTGCGCGCCACACGGGAATGGGCGATGTCGCCGCAGATCGCCACGGTCAGGCGCTGAATGCGGCCCTTGGCCCGGCGGATGGTCAGGGCATCCAGCAGGGCTTGGGTCGGGTGTTCGTGCCGCCCGTCGCCTGCATTCAGGACGGCGCAGTTGACCTTGGACGCGAGCAGATTGACCGCACCGGAGGACGGGTGCCGCACCACCAGCAGATCGGGGTGCATGGCGTTCAGCGTCATTGCGGTATCGATGAGGGTTTCGCCCTTTTTCACCGATGAATGGCCGACGACCATGTTCATCACATCCGCGCCCAGCCGCTTGCCTGCCAGTTCAAAACTGGCTTGCGTGCGGGTGGAGGATTCGAAGAACATGTTGATCTGCGTCATGCCTGCCAGCACGTCGGACTGCTTGACCGTGCGGCGGTTCAAGTCGACGTAGCGGTCGGCAAGGTCAAGGATGGTGCGGATATCCTCGGGCGACAGGTGTTCGATGCCCAGCAGGTGGCGCGCGCGAAAGGTCATCCCTGTTCCCCCACCAGATAAGCCGCCGCCGCATCGGGCAGGTCGGACGCAGGCAGGCCAAACAGCTGCGGTGCGGCCCCGGTGTCGCGGAAGATCGCAAAGGGCGCGCCGTCCGCGATGCGGATGCCCCACATCCCCGCGATGTCGCCACCGCTGTTCGGATCAAACCCCTGCCCGATGACAAAGCCATCCATTTCGATCACCACATCGGCCACCGTCACGCGGGCAACAAGCGCGAAGACCTGATCGTCCGTCATGATCTGGCCAAAGCGCAGGCGTTCGGAGGCATCGTCGAAGGGAAGGGCAGGATGACCGCCGATCCAGCGGGTGACGTCCGCGTCGGCCCCGGCAACCGACGCACCATCGTTGCTGCGCGGGACGGTGGTTTCGGTGATCGCGCGGCCGTCATAGGTGAAGGTGACGTGGGCGATCGCGGGGTCAAAGCTGGCGATGTCGAGGGCAAGGGTGCCGCCTTCGCTGCGGATATCGAGGATCGCGTCGGAACAGGTGCCGAAACGGGGGCTGGGGGTGGCGTCGGTGGCGGTTACCTGAACGATGACCCAGTCGCTGGGGCAACCGTTGCCACCATTGGCGAGGCTGATCAGCACCCAATCGGCTGGTGCGCCGTCCGGGGCGGGGAAAACCTGCTGAATGGCGACAAAGCGGTCGGCAATGCCGTCAACAGGTGTGTCGTTCCAAAGGGGTTGTTGGCCTTTGATGCCATCCAGATCGGCAGGGGCGATGGTCATGGTACCAAAACGGGTGTCCGTGGCGTCGAGGTAGGGGAGGGCGAGTTGGGCATGAACCGGCAGCGCGAACAACGCCAGACAGAGAAACATTCCGCTGCGGTTCATTCTGAGGCTCCAGTTCCGGTAGGACGACTTGTGTTAGCGCAGCACGCCCCGTGCAGCAAGCGGCTGTCGGGCATCGCGGCTGCTTGCCGGCGGGGGGCGGGAGGCCTAGCTTGCGCTGCATGGGAATCGGGGATCATCTGGATACGGTGGAAGGCTGGCATGCGGCGGCGCAGGCGCTGATCTGGCAGGCGGAGCTGGGGGCGGTGGATTTGTGCGGGGATGGGCCGGTGGACCGCTATGCGCTGACCGATGAGGTGGCGCGTCCGGCGCTGGCACCAAGGGTGGCTGCGGCAGGCGCGGCATCGGTGCCCCCTGCCCCAGGGCGAAACGTTGTGACAGGAGCTGTGGCGGTGGCTGAGGCGGCGGCGGGCGGGGCCAATACGCTTGGTGAACTGCGGGCGGCGATTGCGGCGTTCGATCTGTGCGAGATGAAGCGGGGGGCCAAGACGACGGTGTTCGCGGATGGCGATCCGGCGGCGCGGGTGATGATCATCGGTGAGGCCCCGGGGCGGGACGAGGATACCATCGGGCGGCCCTTCGTGGGGCGGGCGGGGCAGTTGTTGGACCAGATGCTGGCGGCCATCGGCATGGCGCGGTCCAGCCCCGACACTGCGAACGCGGTCTACATCACGAATGTGATGCCGTGGCGACCGCCGCAGAACCGCGACCCGGAACCGGACGAAGTGGCGATGATGCTGCCGTTCCTTGTGCGGCATGTGGCGCTTGCAAACCCGGATGTGATCGTGGTGATGGGAAACACACCGTTGTTCGCGGCAACCGGGGGCAAGGGCATCACGCGCCAGCGGGGTATCTGGAGAGAGGGGTTTGGCAAACCGATGCTGCCGATGGTGCATCCGGCCTATCTGCTGCGCAACCCGGTGGCCAAGCGCGAGGCCTGGGCGGACCTTCTGATGCTGAAGGCGCGGCTGGAGGGGCGGGATTAGGGGCGCTTTGCGGATGATTTCGAGGGAAACGCCGCACAAGGGCGTTATCACCCGTCGGGCCGGATTGCCGGAGCGGGGCTGCGGGGTAGATAGTGACGTGACCAAAGAACACAAAGGACGCCTGCCCCGATGCGTTTTCTGACCCGTAGTTTGATCGGTTTTGGCCTTTTGGCCGCAACACTCGGCCTGCTGATCGCGGCGGGGCTGACGATTTCGGATGCGATGCAGGTGCGGCTTGCGGATGCGGGGCCGGGGCGGGCGGCAGAGGAGCGGGTGTTCACAACCAGCGTGATCCGTGTGGCGGCGGGTGAGGTGACACCAACGTTGACGGCCTATGGCGAGGTGCGGGCGCGGCGCAGTCTGGAACTGCGCAGTCCGGGGTCGGGGACGGTGATCCATCTGGCGGAAGGGTTCGAGGACGGGCGGAGCGTTGCGGCAGGGCAGGTTTTGTTGCAACTGGACCCGGTGCCCGCGATGACGGCACGCGACCTTGCGGCAAGCGATCTGTCGCGGGCAGAGGCGGAAGAAGCCGAAGCGGGGCGGGCGCTGGCACTGGCACGGGATGAACTGACGGCGGCAGAGGCGCAGGCAACGCTGCGGGCGCAGGCCGTGACCCGTCAGAACGGCCTGCTGGAGCGCGGGGTGGGGTCAGAGGCGGCGGTGGAAACGGCGGCACTGGCAGCGTCAGGCGCGGATCAGGCCGTACTGTCGCGGCGACAGGCGTTAAGCCAGGCGGAGACGCAGGTGGCGCTGGCGGCGACGGCAACGGCGCGCCAGCGGATCACCCTGGCCGAGGCGGAGCGGGCGGTGGCGGAGACGGAACTGCGGGCGGAATTTGCGGGGGTGCTGAATGGCGTGACGATTGCGCAGGGGGGCAGCCTGTCGGCAGGGGAACGGATCGGCGACCTGATTGATCCAACGGCGCTGGAACTGTCGTTTCGCGTGTCGACCACGCAGTTCGGACAGTTGGTGGATGCGGGCGGCAATTTGTTGGCGCTTCCGATAACGGCAACGCTGGAAGCGGGGAACCGTGCGCTGACGGCCACGGGGCGGCTGTCGCGGGTGGGGGCGGCGGTGGGTGACGGGCAAACCGGGCGGCTGGTTTATGCGGAACTGACGGGCAGCCCTGCCTTTCGCCCCGGTGATTTCGTGATGCTGAACGTGGAAGAACCGGCGCTGACGGATGCGGCGATCCTTCCGGCCGCGGCGCTTGGGCCCGCTGGCAGCGTTCTGGTGCTGGGGCCGGGGGACCGGCTGGAGGAGGTTGCGGTCAGCGTGCTGCGCAGGCAGGGCGATGATGTGATCGTGGCGGCAACGGCGCTTGCCGGGCGGGATGTCGTGGGCGACTGGTCGCCGCTGCTGGGCGCAGGGATCAAGGTGCGGGTGGCGGGTGCTGCCGACGCGGAACCCGGATTGGTCGCGCTGAGCCGCGAGCGGCGGGCGTCGCTGATCGAGATGGTGCAGGCGGATGTTACATTGGCGCAGGCGGACCGGGACCGGATGCTGGAGCAACTGGCGCAGGATCAGGTGCCCGACAGCCTGATCCGGCAACTGGAACAGCGGGCGGGGGGGTGATCATGGCCACCGAAAAGCCGATCCCCAAGGCGCGTGGCTGGATTTCCTATTTCGCCCGGCATCGCACGCTGCCTAATCTTATTCTGATGATCATGGTTGTCGCCGGACTGACGGCCCTGACCCGGATCAGGGCGCAGTATTTTCCGGATGTGGTTCAGGCAGAGGTCACGGTGGAAGTGGCGTGGTCGGGGGCCGGGGCCGAAGATATGGACCGCGCCATCGTCCAAGTGCTGGAGCCGGCGCTTCTGGCGATTGACGGGGTGACGGACGTCATCTCGCGGGCGACCGAAGGCAGTGCCCGGATCACCCTGGAATTCGAGCCGGGGCATGACCTTGGACAGGCGACCGAGGACGTTCAATCCACAGTCGATGCCGTCAGCGGCTTGCCCGAGGCGGCCGAGGATCCGGTGATCCGGCGTGGGGCGTGGCGGGATCAGGTGACGGATGTGGTGATCACCGGCCCGGTTTCGACGGATCAGCTGGGGCGTTTTGCAGATGAGTTCACCGCGCGTCTGTTTGCGGCTGGGATCACGCGCACCACCATTCAGGGCCTTGCCGCCCCCCAGATCGTGGTGGAGGTGCCGACCATGGCGCTGATGCGGCACGATCTGACGATGGCGGACATCGCGGATGCAATTGCATCCGATACGCGGGCACAGCCGGCCGGTGAAGTGGGCGGCACGTCGCGGATCCGCAGCGGGGACGCGGCGCGCGCGCCGACCGACATCGCCGCCATCGTGCTGCGATCAGAACCGGACGGCACCAAGCTGACTGTGGGCGATGTGGCCGAAGTGCTGACCGAAGGGGTGGACAGGGGCCGCGCGTATTTCGTGGGCGAGAACCCGGCGATGACGATCCGGGTCGACCGGGCCGACAAGGGCGATGCGATCAGGATGCAGAACACGGTGGCGCAGGTGGCCGCAGACATGCAGCCGAGCCTGCCCAAAGGGGTGACAATCGACCTGGTGCGTACCCGCGCCGATCAGATCACGGATCGTCTGGACCTGTTGGTTTCAAACGGGATTTCGGGGTTGCTGCTGGTGCTGGGGTTCCTGTTCCTGTTCCTGAACGCCAAGACGGCGATCTGGGTGGCCGCGGGCATTCCGGTGTCGATCCTGTCGGCGATTGCGGTGATGTATCTGTTCGGGATGACGCTGAACATGATTTCGCTGTTCGCCCTGATCATCACGTTGGGCATCGTGGTGGATGATGCCATCGTTGTGGCCGAACATGCCGACTATCGCGCCCGGCATCTGGGCGAACCCGCGCAAATCGCCGCTGAACGCGGGGCGACACGGATGGCGATGCCGGTCATTGCGTCAACCCTGACCACGATCATCGCCTTTGCCGGGCTGGTCGTGGTTGGCGGGCGCTTTGGGGCGATCATTCAGGATATTCCCTGGACGGTGATCATTGTGCTGGCGGCATCGACCATCGAATGTTTTCTGATCCTGCCCAACCACATGGCCCATACGCTAAAGACAATCGGGCGGGATCCGTGGTATGACTGGCCCTCGCGTCAGGTATTGCGGGGGTTTGGCTGGACCCAGATCCATGTGGTGCGCCCGGTGATGGGGTTCATTCTGCAGGTCCGCTATGTGGTGCTGGCGGGAGCGATTTTCCTGCTGGCAAGCCAGATTGCCGTGTTCCTGCGGGGCGATATCCAGTTCCGGTTTTTCAATGCGCCCGAACAGACGACGGTCAGCGGTAACTTTTCCATGCTGCCGGGGGCAGACCGTGACGACAGTCTTGCGATGCGGGCGGAACTGCAGCGCGCGACGGATGTGGTGGCCGGGCGGTACAAGGCGCGCGATGGAATGTCGCCCGTGACATCGGTGATTGCCTCTGTGGGTGGCGGGGCCGGGCGCGGGCTTTCGGGGGCCGAGGCAAAGGATGCGGACCTGCTGGGCGGGATTTCCATTGAGGTGATCGACCGGGATGCGCGGGCGTGGCCGTCCAGTGATTTCGTGCGCGACCTTCAGGACGAAGTGCGCCCGCATCCGATGATGGAGGAACTGAGCTTTCGCGGCGGTCGTTTCGGGCCGGGGGGCAATGCCCTGTCGGTCGATCTTTCGGGGGCGGATGCAACGACGCTGAAAGGGGCGGCAGAGGCGGTTAAGACCGCCCTGGCCCGGTTCCCCGAGGTTTCGGGGCTGGAAGATACGCTGGCCTATGACAAGGAAGAACTGATCCTGACCCTTTCGCCGCAAGGTCAGGCGTTGGGCTTTTCCATCGACACTCTGGGGCGTTCGCTGCGCGACATGCTGGGCGGGATCGAGGCGGCGAGTTTTCCCGATGGGCCGCGATCTGCGACGATCCGGGTGGAACTGCCAAAGGACGAGCTGACTGCGGATTTTCTGGACCGAACCCTGATGCGGGCAGGTGCGGGGGTTTACGTACCGCTGGCCGATATCGTGCGGGTGACGCAGCGGTCGGGGTTTTCGTCGATACGGCGCGAAAACGGGGCGCGGATCGTGACGGTTTCAGGCGATTTGAACGAAGACGACCCGGACCGCGCCGCCGAAGTGCAGCGCGCACTTTCCGAGGATATTCTGCCACAGGTAACGGCAGATTTCGGCGTGGACCAGCGGCTTTCGGGTCTGGCGGCACAACAATCGGAATTTCTGGGCGATGCGGCCCTTGGCCTGATCCTTTCGCTTGGCGGGATATATCTGTGTCTTGCCTGGGTATTCCAGCGCTGGTTGCAGCCGTTGGTCGTGATGGCCGTCATTCCCTTTGGTCTGGTGGGCGCGATCTGGGGCCATGTCCACTGGGATATGGCGATGTCGCTGTTTTCGGTGGTCGGGATGATCGGAATGACAGGCATCATCGTGAACGATGCCATCGTGCTGATTGACACAATCAACGATTATTCCCGCAACCGGGCCCTGCGACCGGCGATCGTGGCTGCCGTGACTGACAGGTTGCGCCCCGTCATGCTGACCACATTGACCACTGTGTTCGGTCTGGCGCCGCTGATGTATGCACGTTCGGCACAGGCGGAGTTTCTGAAGCCGACGGTGATTTCGCTTGTCTACGGTCTTGGCTTCGGGATGATTCTGGTGCTGATCGTGGTGCCGGCCATCGTGGCCATTCAGGGCGACATCGCGCGGCAGCTGACGGGGTTGCGCCGGATGGTGCGCGGGCGCAAGCGGGTTGGCAGGCGTCTGGCGCGGGATTAACCCGCCGGGCAGCCGAGTGTCTGGACAGCCTGATTGCCCGCCAGAATGGTCACAAGTACCCTGTCGCGTTCCAATACGAACGGCTCTCCCTGCGCGGCCACCATGTCGACGGTGGCGATCAGCTGATCGCCGGATCGCACGGTCGCCGCCTCGCTGACCCAGACGCCGGATTGCCCGCTTTCCAGCACCACCGTTTCCATGTCGCCCAAGCGCGGCATCGCCATGCGCGCCGTGACCCGCAAGCCATCGTCGATGGGCAATACCTCGCACGACACAGCGCTTAGCCCCGCCGACGCCGCGGGGTCGGGCTGATCGTCCAGTGCCTGCTGGATTGCGGGGTCATGTGCGCCCTTGGGCGGCAGTTGCGCAGTCACGGTCAGGCTGGCCGGAACACAGACATCAAGGCAGACCCCAAGATCGATCTGCAGGGCGACCTGCACGGACGCCGCCGGATCGGCCACGGCCACTTCGAAGGGCAGGATCAACGCATCATGATAACCGATGGTCTGCATCCCGCTGGTCTCGAACACCGAAGGGCGGGGCCAGTGCAGTTGCACCCCCGACAGGTTCTGCGAGCCCGCCCAGTCGAACACTGGCGGTATTCCTGCATCGCCCGGCGCGCGCCAGTAGGTTTTCCAACCCGGTGCCAAGGTCAGTTGCAGGGCCGCCATGTGACGACCCTCTGCCGTGCGCCAGCCGGGAAGGACGGTCGCGGTGACGACTTGGGCAGGAACCTCTGCCAAAGCAGAAAGCGGGGCGGCGCAAAGCGCGGTGCAAAGCAGAATCTGTTTCATGCGCCCCAGCATAGGCAGCGGCCCGCCGATGGAAAGTCACTTTGCAGCGACATTCCGTGATGGGCTGACGCCCGTCAGGATTTCGGGGTTGAGAATTATGCGGCGGCAGGCCTAAATGACAGTTGAAACAGAGGTGCGCGCGAATGGACCTTGCCGGTGCTTTATTGATCGCGATGCCCAACATGGCCGATACGCGGTTCGATCACAGTGTCGTGCTGATCTGCGCGCATTCGCCTGAAGGCTCCATGGGGCTGATCATCAACAAACCATCACCCGACCTTAGTTTTGCGCGCCTTCTGGATCAGTTGAACATTCCCCGGTCCGAAACGGGGCGCGACATCCGGGTGCATGTCGGCGGCCCGGTTGAGCGCGGGCGGGGGTTCGTGCTGCATTCGCCGGATTACAGCGCCGGACGGGCCACGATGGCGGTGCCGGGCGGGTTCGGGATGACGGCGACGCTGGACGTGTTGCAGGCGCTGGCGCAAGGGGGCGGGCCGGCGCAGGCCCTGCTCGCCCTTGGCTATGCAGGTTGGGGGCCGGGGCAGTTGGAGGCCGAAATTTCGCGTAATGACTGGCTGACAGGCGACAGCGCGGATGATCTGGTGTTTTCCAGCGATGACAAAGGTAAATGGCGCGCGGCCCTGCGCGGGATGGGCATTGACCCGATCAGTTTGTCGGGCACGTCAGGGCGGGCATAGCCCACGATTTTTCTGCGCAAGATCGAGCCCGGGCTACAGTGCCGCCTCAGCATAAATCCGGCTGAGATCACCGCCCCATGCCCCATGATAGCGATCCAGCCAGCGGTCCGCCTGCACCTGACCCGACCCCAGATTTTCCATCAGCGGTGCCAACAGCACCTCTTCCCCCAGCCCGCGCGCCACGAGCCCGACATGGGACAGCCCTAGCGCCGCGCGGGCAAGGTCGATCAGTTTGACGCCCCCCGCCTCGGCCTGCAGCGCAGACTCCGACGCCGCCACGCGCAACCCTTCGCGCGTTTGCGCATCAAAGCCCTTGACCAGATCCCATGCCGCATCCAGTGCGGACTGATCATATATCAGCCCCACCCAGAACGCAGGCAGTGCCACGATATGATCGCGGTCACCGCAATCGGCCCCGCGCATTTCGATGTATTTCTTGACCCGCGCCTCGGGGAAGACGGTGGTCATATGATCCGCCCAATCGGATAGCGTCGGCTTTTCCCCCGGCAATGCGGGAAGTTCACCTTTCAGGAAATCCCGGAAAGACTGCCCCAAGGCGTTGATGTAATGCCCGTCGCGATAAACAAAATACATCGGCACATCTAGCACCCAGTCGACGTAACGCTGAAATCCCATGCCATCCTGGAACACGAAGGGCAGCATCCCGGTGCGGCTGTTATCAAGCCCCCGCCAGATGCGTGAACGCCAGCTTTTATGCCCGTTCAGTTTGCCGTCAAAGAAGGGGCTGGAGGCGAACAAGGCCGTTGCCACGGGCTGCAAGGCAATGGACACCCGCAGCTTTTTCACCATATCCGCCTCGGACGCGTAATCGAGGTTCACCTGCGTCGTGCAGGTGCGATACATCATCTGTGTCCCGTGCGTGCCGACGCGGCCCATGTAATCGGTCATCAGGCGGTAGCGCCCTTTCGGCATCACCGGCATCTGATCACCCGTCCAGACCGGGGCCGCGCCGATCCCCATGAAGCGCACGCCCATGGGATCGGCCAGCGCGCGCACCTCGGCCAGATGGTTGTCCAATTCCGCCGCCGTTTCATGCACTGACAGGAACGGCGCGCCCGACAACTCGAACTGCCCGCCGGGTTCCAGACTGACATTCGCACCATTGCGGGTCAGGCCGATCAGTTTGTCCTGTTCCATCACGGGGGTCCAACCGAACTGATCGCGCAGGCCTTCCATCAGCGCGCGGATGCTGCGCGGGCCGTCATAGGGCAGCGGTTGCAGGGTGTCCGTCAGGAAACCGAACTTTTCATGCTCGGTCCCCAGCCGCCAATCCGCCTTTGGTTTGTTGCCGCTTTCCATCATTTCCGCCAGCTGCTCGAATCGTTCGATCTGGCCGCCGCCGGACTGGGGGATGGACATGGGAAGCACTCCGTTTCAGGCAGGATTATTCAGGCGGCTAGGGGTGGCGCGTCGGTCAGGCGCTGTCAAGGGCGGGTCGGCGGACCCGATGCCAAAGGATGGGGCCAAGGGCGGCCCCTTGCACCAGACCACCGGGAACGGCAGCGCCTGTTCCCCCCGCCCCGACTGCCGCGACCAAGGCCTGCGTGTCCATCCCCGGCAGGCTGGCGAAAACATCGAACAACCGTTCTGCGCCCGCCGCATCGACGGGCAGCAGCAGGGCCTGTCCATCCCCTTGTTTCAACCGCCAGAACCGCCGCCCGGCCATCCACATCAGGCGCAGTTCGGCAAGGTCAGGGACTGAAACAAAGCCGCCGCCATCGGGCCCGAAATAGCTGATCTGCGCCTCGTCCACCTCCACGATCCCCGGGGCGTGGACGCCTTGCCCAAAGCGCATCCGGCGCAGGGCAAGAACGCCAAGGGCCGTGCCAAGGGCGGCGATGGTGGCCCCGACCGGGATGAGGACAAGCCCGCCGAGTGAAAGGAGCCAGAGGCCGAACAGGGTGATGCCCAGAGCCACGGTGGCCTCACGCGCGCGCCAGAGGGCGGCGCGAAGTTCGGGGCGGATGAGGGTCATGTCGCACCACCGATCTGAACCGGAGCATCGAACCGAACCAAACGGTAGTTGCCCAACTGTTCGAACCCCAAGGCGGTATAAGCCCGCGTGGCTG
>JANMDH010000025.1:0-4932 GCA_031376195.1 Gemmobacter sp.
TATGGTGCAGCTGTACGCCGCCATCGCCCGTGGCGGTGTGGCCCTTCCCCTGCGTGTTACGGGGGATGGGCCTGAGGGCCAGCGCGTCCTGTCCGCTAGCGCCGCCTGGCAGGTCGGCGACATCCTCGCCGGCCTCGCCCCGCCCCCCGGTGCCCCTCCGAACCGCCTCAGTTACAAAACAGGCACCAGCAATGGCCATCGCGATGGCAGGGCCATCGGCTTTGACGGCCAACATGTCATCGGCGTCTGGATGGGCCGCCCCGACGGCACCCCCGTTCCCGGCGCCTTCGGTGCCGAACTCGCAGCACCCGTCCTGTTTCAGGCCTTCAACCGCCTGAAACCTGACCTCGCCCCCCGACCGCCCGCGCCGCCCAGCACTCTGCTGGTGTCGAATGCCCAACTTCCCGCCCCCCTGCAACGCTTTCGATCCCGCAACGCCGCCTTTCAGGTCGCCGATGCCCCCGCCGTCGATTTCCCCCCCGACGGCGCAGAGGTCGAATTGCTCCCCCAGGGCCTCCTCGCCCGCGTCCGCGGCGGTGTCGCCCCCTTCACCTGGCTCGCCGATGGCATCCCCGTTGCCGTCGCCCTGACCGACCGCGCCACGATGCTGCGCCTGTCGGGTCTGGGGTTTGTGACACTATCGGTGATCGACGGGGAAGGGCGGTCAGCACGGACGATGGTGATGGTTAGGTAAAAGGGGTATCAACACACACTGTATGTACGGATCGAATACGGATCGAATACGGAAAACATACGCTTTGCATACGGGTTGAATTCCCCTCCCCCATGCCGTATCTGCCGTCCAGACATTCCGACAGGACATCCCATGGCAACCGTCAACCCGCTTCAGTTCATTCAGCAAGTCCGCAACGAAGTGGCCAAGGTCGTCTGGCCCACGCGGCGCGAGGTGGTGCTGACAACGATCATGGTGTTCATCATGGCCGCCCTGACCGCGACGTTCTTTTCGTTGGTCGATTGGGCGATCCGGTCGGGTCTGGTACTGGTTGTGACGGGCGTGAACTAAGGCGGGGCGTTGCATATTTTTCCTTGAACTTCGTGGCGTTGGGCTATAGCAACCCGTTAAGTTTACAGAAAACAGGCGCGCAGCGATTCGGGTTGCGCGCTGTTTTTTGTTCGGTCAAGACGGATTAACCGTTTGATCTTGCAGATATTTCCGGGGGAAAAGTCCCCGGCACAAAGGTGGCGGCGGGCATGGCAAAGCGTTGGTATTCGGTGAGTGTCCTCTCGAATTTCGAGAAGAAGATCGCCGAACAGATCCGGCAGGCCGTGATCGACGGCGGGCTGGAAGAAGAATTTGGCGAAGTTCTGGTGCCGACCGAAGAAGTGATCGAAGTGCGCCGTGGCAAGAAAGTGACGTCGGAACGTCGCTTCATGCCGGGCTATGTTCTGGTGCAGATGGAAATGTCGAACCGGGGCTATCATCTGGTGTCATCGATCAACCGGGTAACGGGTTTTCTGGGCCCGCAAGGCAAACCGATGCCGATGCGGGACGCCGAAGTAAACGCGATCCTGAACCGTGTGGAAGAAGGCGAAATCGCCCCCCGCAACCTGATCCGGTTTGAGATTGGCGAGAAAGTGAAAGTGACGGACGGTCCGTTTGACGGCTTTGACGGTATGGTTGAAGAAGTGGACGAACCGCACAACCGCCTGAAGGTGACAGTGTCGATCTTCGGGCGGGCAACGCCCGTCGAATTGGAATTCACGCAGGTGACGAAAGAATCCTGAGTGTAGCCGTGGGAGGCGCGCTTGCCGGGAAACCGGCAGGACAGACCGAACCACTAAACCGCACCATCCGGTGCAGTGATTGAAGGAGAGGCCAGATGGCCAAGAAGATTATCGGCAGCCTGAAGCTGCAAGTGAAAGCGGGGCAGGCGAACCCGTCTCCGCCAGTTGGCCCGGCTTTGGGTCAGCGGGGCCTGAACATCATGGCCTTCGTGAAGGAATTCAACGCCAAGACAGCTGATTCCGAACCGGGCACGCCGACGCCTGTGATCATCACCTATTACCAGGACAAGTCGTTCAGCCTGGAATTCAAGACGGCGCCTGCGTCGTTCCTTTTGAAAAAGGCTGCCGGCCTTCCGCCGGTCGGCAAACGGAACCGTGCAAAAGGTTCTGACAAGCCGGGCCGGACGGT
Source organism: Gemmobacter sp. (assembly GCA_031376195.1). GTDB lineage: Bacteria > Pseudomonadota > Alphaproteobacteria > Rhodobacterales > Rhodobacteraceae > JANPIX01. The sequence continues at coordinate 2,156 of JANMDH010000025.1, forward strand.
TGCCGGGTCGGTCACAGTTGCACAGGTTCGCGCGATTGCCGAGACCAAGATGAAAGACCTGAGCGCCATCGACATCGAAGGCGCTATGCAGATCATTCTGGGTTCTGCCCGGTCCTGCGGTATCGAGGTAAAGGCGTAAATCATGGCAAAGTTCGGAAAACGCGCCGTAGCGGCGAAAGCGGCCTTTGACGGTAAAAATCTGATCACGGTCGAAGACGCGGTCAAACTGATCAAGGGCGCGGCGACAGCCAAGTTCGATGAAACGCTTGAAATCGCAATGAATCTGGGTGTTGACCCGCGCCATGCGGACCAGATGGTGCGCGGCGTTGTGACATTGCCGAACGGCACGGGGAAAACCGTGCGTGTTGCCGTGTTCGCACGCGGGGCGAAAGCGGACGAAGCGACGAAGGCCGGTGCCGACATCGTGGGCGCCGAAGACCTGATGGAAACGATCCAGAGCGGCAAGATCGAATTCGACCGTTGCATCGCAACGCCGGACATGATGCCGCTGGTGGGGCGTCTGGGAAAGATCCTGGGGCCGCGCAACCTGATGCCGAACCCGAAAGTGGGCACCGTGACGATGGATGTAAAGTCTGCGGTCGAGGCGGCCAAGGGCGGCGAAGTGCAGTTCAAGGTCGAAAAGGCAGGGGTGATCCACGCGGGCATCGGCAAAGTCAGCTTTACAGATGACAAGCTGGCCGAAAACGTGCGGGCGTTTGTGGATGCGGTGTCCAAGGCAAAGCCGTCGGGGGCGAAAGGATCGTATCTGAAAAAGGTCTCGTTGTCGTCGACGATGGGCCCGGGCGTGTCGCTGGATCTGACTTCGGCACTCGGGAATTGAAGTTTAGGGGTGGGCAGATTGCCCATCCCGCAGTCCGCAGGGTTGGCATTTGTGGCATCCCTCGACGGCAACGCTATTCCCCATGGCAACATGGGGATGATGAGACCGAAAGGTCTTATCCTGTCCGAGACGGTGGGGGGGCATCAGCCCTTAATCTTCCTGCCTGAGATGGGGAACGAGAATTGGTTCACCTTCGGGTGATCTTGGCCTCGGGAACCTGAACGGACCCGATGTCATCCCAACCGGGGTGGCAAACATGAGCCGGGGGGAAACCCCCAAACTTGGAGTGAACCTGTGGATAGAGCCCAGAAAGAGAAAGTGGTCGATGAACTCGGCCAGATCTTCGAAAGCTCTGGCGTAGTTGTGATTGCACACTACGCAGGGATCACTGTTGCCGAGATGCAGGACCTGCGCGCGAAAATGCGTGTCGTAGGCGGGTCCGTGCGCGTTGCCAAGAACAAGCTCGCCAAGATCGCCCTTGAGGGTAAACCCGGCGCTAAAATGGGTGACCTTCTCACGGGCATGACCGTGCTTGCCTATTCCGAAGACCCTGTCGCTGCGGCGAAGGTCACGGAAGCCTATGCAAAGGTGAACGAAAAATTCGTGATCCTCGGCGGGGCAATGGGTGACACGGTTCTGGACCAGGCTGGTGTGAAAGCCGTGGCCGCCTTGCCGTCGCGTGAAGAGCTTATCGCTCAGATCGTGTCGATCATCGGCGCGCCGGGGGCAAGCATTGCCGGGGCCATTGGTGCGCCTGCATCTAACATCGCGAGCATCCTTTCGACTTTGGAAGAACGGGCTGCGGCCTGAAGGCAAATGTGAACCTTGCGTGGGGTTGATCCAATCTCGTTGGAACCCATCTTAAACGAATGGAAATGAAAATGGCTGATCTGAACAAAATGGCTGAAGACATCGTGGGGCTGACCCTTCTTCAGGCACAAGAACTGAAAACGATCCTGAAGGACAAGTACGGCATCGAACCGGCTGCTGGCGGCGCGGTGATGATGGCTGCTGGTCCGGCTGCTGCTGCGGCGGCCCCTGCTGAAGAGCAGACCGAATTCGACGTCGTGCTGATGGAAGCTGGTCCGAACAAGATCAACGTCATCAAAGAAGTGCGCACGATCACCGGTCTTGGCCTGAAAGAAGCCAAAGATCTGGTCGAAGCCGGTGGCAAAGTGAAAGAAGGCGCTTCGAAAGCGGATGCCGAAGGGTTCAAAAAGACCCTCGAAGCCGCTGGCGCAAAAGTCGAACTGAAATAATTGCGGGGCGGGGTCCGTACCCCGCGTCGCAAAATCCATGGCTGGGCCCGGTATGTATCGGACCCAGCCTGTCGTTTCTTAAAGACGCTTCTCGAAAGCGGCACTCTACGCAGTGCGACTTTCAAGGTGCGGCATGGTTCGGGGGCCTTCCGGTGGGACGGGGGGCATGAATGGAACCATATCCCCTACTTCGCAAGCGGCGCAGCCCCGTAGCCCGACGGGATGCGCCCGCGAGACAAACGAAAGGTGACTTCGAGCATGGCTCAAGCATACGTCGGCCAAAAGCGTATCCGCCGCTACTTTGGCAAAATCCGTGAAGTTCTGGAGATGCCGAACCTGATCGAGGTTCAGAAATCATCCTATGATCTTTTCCTGAAATCAGGCGATGGTCCAAAGCCGTCAGATGATCAGGGGATCCAAGGGGTCTTCAAATCGGTGTTCCCGATCAAGGATTTCAACGAAACGTCGGTGCTGGAGTTCGTGAAATACGAACTGGAAAAGCCGAAGTATGACGTGGACGAATGCCAAAGCCGTGACATGACCTATGCCGCACCGCTGAAGGTGACGCTGCGCCTGATCGTGTTCGACGTGGACGAGACGACCGGGGCACGGTCAGTCAAGGACATCAAGGAACAAGACGTCTATATGGGCGATATGCCCCTGATGACGCACAACGG
>JANMDH010000038.1:0-1631 GCA_031376195.1 Gemmobacter sp.
GACGTGAACGGGCACCGGATACCACAGGCTGACCACGCCGGGCAGATAGGGTTTTGGCGCTTCGGTCACGATGACAATGGTTTTGTCGTCGGGGGCAGAAATGCCAAGGGTGGAGACATCGGCCTTGCCTTCTGTCACCGGCGTCCAGTTCTTGATGCCGCCCGCATAGCCCCAGTACCACGCGAAGTCATAGCCCGAGGTCGCGGCGCGCTGCATCGCAAAGATGTAGTCGTTGGCAACCAGAGGTGCCCCATCGCTCCACACCAGACCGTCGCGCAGTTTGAACGTCCAGGTCAGGCCGTCTTCGGATTGCGTCCAGGTTTCGGCGGCCATTGCGTTCAATTCAAAGTTTTTGTCGAAACTGGTCAGCGGCAGTTGCACCACCTCGGGGTTGCCTGCACGGGCGTAGACAGTTTTCATATAGTCCATGTAGGTGCCGCTGGTGGTGTCACCGACGGAATAGACGGTGGTCTGGGCGGCGACTGGCCCGGACAGCAATGCTGCCGTTACCAGTGCGCCTGCAAATCTGCGAATTGATTTCATGCGTTCCTCCTTGCTTACGATATGCGTTGCCCGGATTTCCTGTCGCTCTGCGGCGGCATGGGGATCGAGGTGGCGGGACCCGATGGGTAGGGCGATGCCAGTGGGATATGTCTGACAAATGATTCAAATGGACGCAACATGTTTTTGTCTGACAAACATCAAAGTGCGGGGACGGCAGGTGGACCGGACGTGCAGGATCAATCCGCCCAGCGCGCGGCGAGCGACAGTCCAAAGGGCGTGGGTCGCATCGCGGGGGCGCGGTCATGGACGGGAATACCCGCGCGCAGACCGAAGATGCGTTTGCCATAGCAGATCAGATGTTCCAGCGACTGCATGCCGAACAGCGCTGCGGGAAGGAAAGCGGCGTATTCGGTTTCGGCCACCGCGATGTCGCCAGATGCCCAAGCGCGCCAGCAGCGCAGAACACCGGGCAGCACATCGGGGGCGACGATGAAGCCCTGCACGCCCGCGCGCAGGCAGTCGGTCATTTCCAGCCCGCCACGCCCGTTCAGAACGGTGATGTCAGGCCCGACGCGGGCGATCAGGGCCGCAAGTTCGACCGCGCCAGTTTCCGACTTGATCTGGGTGAAACCGGGACAGCGGGCGCGCAGGGTGACGATATCATCGTCAGACAGGGACCGGCCGAGATATTGCGGGGCGTTCTGGATGGCAAAGGGCAGGCGGGTTGCACCGCCGACGCGGGCAAAGAAATCGACATATTCGGCAGCGGCGTAAGTGCCGGCAAGCGGGGGCTGCAGGATCAGCCAGTCTGCCCCCGCCTTTTCCGCGACGGCGATCAGGGCCAGTTGTTCGGCCACGGAATTACCCGCGATGGTGACGGACAGGGGTAGGTCCGGTGCATTGGCGCGCGCCCAGCGGATAATGTGGCAGCGTTCGTCGAAGGTCAGTTTGGCCACCTCGGTCGCAAGGCCCAGCACGGTGATGCCATGAGCGCCTGCCGCCCGGACATAAGCCACCTGTGCGGCCATGGCGGCGGGGTCGAGCCGTCCTGTGGCGTCAAACAGCGCATAAAGCACGCAATGGATGCCGGGGAATGTACCTGCCCCTACCATTCCGCAATCGACCCG
>JANMDH010000044.1:0-2551 GCA_031376195.1 Gemmobacter sp.
AAGCCCCGAGGCGCTGGCGGAACTGATGGTGGGGCGCAAAGTCCTGCTGGAGGTCGAAAAGAAACCCGCCCACCCCGGCAAGGTGATCCTGTCAGTGACCGACTTGCGGGTGCGCGATGAGCACAAGGTGGAACGTCTGAAAGGCATCAGCTTCGACATCCGCGCCGGGGAAATTCTGGGCATCGCAGGCGTGGCGGGGAACGGTCAATCCGAACTGCTGGCCGCCCTTGGCGGGATCATGCGGGCCAGCGGCAAGATCACGATGAACGGGGCGGATTTGCCCCTGTCGGGCAAAGGTGCAGACGGGCAAAGCCGCCGCGCGGCAGGGATTGCGCATGTCCCCGAGGATCGGCAGTCGCTGGGCCTGATCATGGATTTCATGGCTTGGGAAAACGTGGCGCTGGGCTATCACAACGACCCGGATTACCAGAAAAACGCGCTGTTCATGGATAATGATGCCCTGCGGTCGGACACGGAAAAGAAGATGGCGACCTTCGATGTGCGCCCACCGATCTGCACCCTGCCCGCAAAAAGCTTCAGTGGCGGCAATCAGCAAAAGATCGTGGTGGCGCGGGAAATGGAACGCAACCCCGACCTGCTGCTGATCGGTCAACCGACGCGCGGGGTGGATATCGGGGCGATTGAATTCATCCACAAACAGATTGTGGCCCTGCGGGATGCAGGCAAGGCGATCCTTCTGGTATCGGTGGAATTGGACGAGATCATGAGCCTGTCGGACCGGATCATGGTGATGTTCGACGGCCACCTGATGGGCGAACGTGACCCGGAAAAAACGGATGAACGGGAACTGGGGATGCTGATGGCGGGCATGCAGGGGAAAGCGGCGTGATGGCGGTATCTTGCTCTGCCGCGCCCCCCACCCCCATCCCCTCCCCACAGGGGGGAGGGGTGCCCCTGGGCTTCCCGACGTCTGGCCTTGCGACGCGCGTCGGCGCGGTGCGCCTCCCTCCCCCTTGTGGGCAGGGTCAGAGTGGGGGGCTTTTGCCCGAACGCATCTCTTTTGGGAGGACCGCCGCCAATGGATAAACTTCCCCGCTGGGCCGATGTCGTCCTTGTCCCCCTCATCAGCCTGATCCTCGCCGCCTTCGTTTCTGCCCTTGTCCTGCTCGCCATCGGGCAAAGCCCGGTCGAGGCGTTCAATGTCATGGTTGATGGCGCGCTCGGCTCCGCCTATGGCTGGGGCTATACCCTGTATTACACCACCAGTTTCATCTTTACCGGCCTCGCCGTCACTGTCGCCTTCCATGCCGGTCTTTTCAACATCGGCGGCGAAGGGCAGGCACAACTGGGCGGCCTTGGCGTCGCCCTTGTCTGCCTCGCCCTGCCCTGGCCGCATTGGACCATTGCCCTGCTGGCCGCCAGCCTCGGGGGTGCGCTGTTCGGCGCCTTCTGGGCCGCAATCCCGGCTTACCTGCAAGCCAAGCGCGGCAGCCACATCGTGATCACCACCATCATGTTCAACTACATTGCCGCCGCCCTCATCGTCTACATGCTGGTCGATGTCCTGCGCCCGCCAGGCCAGATGGACCCCGCCACCGCCCGGTTCCCCGCAGGCACCAACCTGCCCACCCTGCATGACATTCCCGGCCTCAACCTGATCTTCACCAAGGACGTCCCCGCCAACGTCACGCTGTTCGTGGCCCTTGCCGCCGCCTATGTCATCTGGCTCATGCTTTGGCGCACGCGACTTGGCTTCCAGATCCGCGCCTTTGGCAAATCCGAATCCGCCGCCCGCTATGCCGGCATCAATCCCACCCGCATCATCATGATTTCCATGATCATATCCGGCGCGCTGGCCGGTCTGATGGCAATCAACAATGTCATGGGCGAAAGTGAACGCCTTGTGCAGAACGCCACCGAAGGCGCAGGCTTCATTGGCATCGCCGTTGCCCTGATGGGGCGCAATCACCCCTTTGGCGTCGTGCTTGCCGCCGTCCTGTTCGGCTTTCTGTATCAGGGCGGCGCGGAACTTGGCATGTGGACCTCGATCCCGATCGAGCTGCGGATCGTCGTGCAGGGTCTGGTGATTCTGTTCACCGGCGCGCTGGATGTGATGGTACGCATGGGCCTGACGTGGGTGTTCCGCTTGCGTGCCGCAACAAGGCTGGGGGCCGTCTGATGGATTACGCCACCCTTCTGCAAATCCTCGATTCCACCCTCCGCCTTGCAACGCCCCTGCTGCTTGCCTGTCTTGCGGGACTTTATTCCGAACGCGCGGGCATTTTCGACATCGGGCTGGAAGGCAAGATGCTGATGGCCGCCATGGCCTCCGGGGCCGTCGCCTTTCTGACAGGCTCCGTCTGGCTTGGCCTGCTGGCAGGCATCGCCGCCTCCCTCGTCCTGTCGGCCATTCACGGCGTTGCCTCGATCACCTTCCGCGGCAACCAACTGATCAGCGGCGTCGCCCTCAACTTCCTGTCCTCCGGCATCACCGTTCTGGTCGCCCAGCGCCTGTTTGGCCAGGGCGGACGCACCCCGCCCCTCGAAGGGGCCGCACGTTTCCAACCGATCACCCTGCCCTTTGCAGATG
>JANMDH010000066.1:0-3322 GCA_031376195.1 Gemmobacter sp.
AGCGTGCGCCCGATCACGTAGCCCTGGATCAATTCCGTTACTTCGGCACCGATCATGTGCGCACCCAGCAATTCGCCAGTTTTCGCGTCGAAGACTGTCTTGATCATCCCCTCTGCCTCGCCCAGGGCAATCGCCTTGCCATTCCCGATAAAGGGGAAGCGTCCCACCTTGATCTCGTGCCCCGCTGCCTTGGCTTTTTCTTCGGTCAGACCGACGCTTGCCACCTGCGGCTGGCAATAGGTGCAGCCTGCGATGCTGTTCGGCTTGATCGCATGCGGATGCAGACCTGCGATCAATTCGGCGACCATCACGCCCTCATGGCTTGCCTTGTGTGCCAGCCAGGGTGCCCCGGCGATGTCGCCGATTGCGTAAAGGCCGTCCACGCCGGTGCGGCAGTATTCGTCGGTCACGACATGAGTGCGGTCGATCTTGACGCCCAACGCCTCCAGCCCCAGATTTTCGACGTTGCCGACGATGCCCACCGCAGAAATCACCGTGTCAAAGTCCTGCGTTGTCACCGCGCCGTTCGATTCCAGATGTGCTGTCACCTTGCCCGGTGCGCGATCCAGTTTCTTGACGGTCGTTTTTTCAAGGATTTTCATCCCCTGCTTCAGAAACGCCTTTTTCGCAAAGGCGCTGATTTCGGCGTCTTCCACGGGCAGAACCCGGTCCATCACTTCGACGACGGTCGTATCCGACCCCAGCGTGTTGAAGAAGCTGGCGAATTCGATGCCGATGGCCCCGGACCCGATCACCAGCAGCCGTTTCGGCATCCGTTTGGCCACCAGTGCGTCGCGGTAGGCCCAGACCAGATCGCCATCCGCCTCCAGCCCCGGCAGTTCGCGTGCCCGCGCGCCGGTGGCCAGAATGATGTTCGGGGCCGTCAGATCTTCGGTGCCTTTTTCGGTCTTGACGCTCACCCGCCCTTTGGCCGGGATTGTCGCGTCACCCATGAAGACCGTCACCTTGTTCTTTTTCATCAGATGGCCGATCCCGCCCGACAGTTGTTTGGCCACCCCGCGTGAGCGCGCCACAACCGCCGCCAGATCGTAGCCGATGCCGTCTGCCTTTAATCCGAATTCCTTGGCGCGGTGCATCAGATGGAACACCTCGGCCGACCGCAGCATGGCCTTGGTCGGGATGCAGCCCCAGTTCAGGCAGATGCCGCCCAGATTTTCCCGCTCCACGATGGCGACCTTCATCCCCAGTTGCGACGCCCGGATTGCAGCAACATAGCCGCCGGGGCCTGCGCCAATCACGATCATATCAAAGGTTGCAGCAGCCATCATTTCCTCCCTCAAGAAACTGGTTTGGCCCTAAACTATTTTTTGTGCCCGAGCAACGAAGCTGCCTGCATGGCCCTATGCGCCCTGCGCATGGCTTGCCTTCAGCCGGTTGACCAGTGCCCCATATCCGCCGTCGGATAGGAAGGCAGCCTCAAGTGCCGTGGTATCGCGACCGAGGGCGGCATTGCGAAACGGGAAGCGCCCGAACTGTGCGATGATCTGCGCATGGGCGCGGGCATGCAGAGCCATATCGGGTTCGGACGCCATGCGTTCGGTCAGCATCTGCACTGCCGTGGCCTGATCGGCGGGATCTTCGGAATGTTCAAACGGCATGTAGAAAAACTGCCGGGCGGGTTCGGGGGCGTCCATGTCCCAGCCTGCCGCAAGCGCCTTGCGGGCCGCCGCCCGCGCCTGCGCATCAGTGGCAAAGGCCAGCGCAGTGCCGCGGTGGATGTTGCGGGGGAACTGATCGCAGACGATCAGATAGGCAAGGGTGCCGCTGGTGCCATCGACCCAATGTTCGAGCCCACCATCCAGTGCGGCCTGCCAGAGGTCGAGAAAGCGCGCGCGGCAGGTGGCATCAATCGCCGGGCCCCCGGCATACCAGCCGGGCTGTCCAACCTCGTTCAGCCAGAAATCAAGAACTTCGACCGGGTCCGCCATGCTGTTTCCCCCTTCAGGTTCGGGGATCATCCTTGTCGATCACCGCCCCCACCGCAAGGGCGGATGCCGTGGGCGACAGGTTGGAATAACCACCAAGGCCTGCGGGTGCAGCCCTGCGTGTCATGCGCCAGGCGGCATAACCGGCCAATGCCGCGAACAGCAGGCAGATGAACAGGAAATATCCGTTCGGCCCGGCCTGTTCCATGATCCAGCCCGTGGCGATGGGGCCGAAGATCGCACCGAGACCGTTCAGGAAAATCAGGCCCGCGCTGGCCGCTGCCATGTCTTCTTTGCCCAGAAAGTCGTTGGTGTAGGCAATCAGCAGCGAATACAGCGGGTTCGTGACCCCGCCGAGCAGGAAGGACACGATCAGAAACACCCAGAACGGCAATTCGAACCCGGCGGTGTCGGGCAGGACCAGGACCACGATTGGCGGCAGCATGGCCACGGCCCCCAGAACCGACAGCCCGAGGATCATCCGCCGCCGATCCATCCGGTCCGACGCCCAGCCGACGGGATATTGCAGCACCAGACCGCCCAGATACATGACACCCACGAACAGCGAAATCTCGCGCACGGTCAGGCCCGCGAGCGCGCCCCAGACCGACGACATTCCGAACATGGCGGCAAAGACGCCGCCTGTCAGCAACATGCCCATGCAGCCCAAGGGCGAAATGCGGAACAGGGCGGCAAACGACAGACCGCGCGTGGATTCGAACGTGGGTGCGGGCGTGGCAGACAACAGGATCGGCATGAAGGCGAGGGAGACGAGTACGGAAGGGATGACGAAGAGCGTGAAATCCGACGGATCGGCGACGTTCAGCAGGGCCTGCGAGGAAATGATCCCGATCATCTGCACGATCATGTAGGCCGACAGTGCCTGCCCGCGGGTTTCATTCGTGGCCGTGTTGTTCAGCCAGCTTTCGGCGGTGACATAGATGCCGGAAAAGCAGAACCCGATGATGACGCGCAAGCCGACCCAGATCATCCAGTCGGGCAGCACCGGATACAGAACCAACACGGCAGAAATCAGGGAGCCGAGCGCGGAAAACACGCGGACATGTCCGACGCGGCGGATCATCTGGGGAGCCATGCGTGAGCCGAACAGGAAGCCCACGAAATAGCCTGACATGACGAAAGACAGTTGCAGGGTGGTGAACCCTTCGAGATTGCCGCGGATGCCCAGCAGCGAGCCTTGGACGCCATTGCCCACCATCAACAGCATGACGCCGAGCAGCAAGGGCCAGGATGTGGTCAGAACTTTCAGCATCGCATTCCCCGGATTGTGCGCGGGCCATAGCACGTTGCATCACGGGGCATCAGGTAAAAAACGCCGCTTTGGGCGGGTTCAGGCGATGGGCTGCAAAATTTCC
>JANMDH010000083.1:0-1864 GCA_031376195.1 Gemmobacter sp.
GTTTCCCGCCGCGCGCAGGCTGTTCCAACTTTCCCCCGCCCCCAGGTCCATGGCGCTGGTCTTTGCACAGGACGGTGCCCTGCCGCTTGAAGCGTACCGGCTGACCTTTGCCGACACCGTCACCCTTACCGCCAGTACCGACGCCGGTCGCCGCCATGGCCTGATCGCCTTGGCCCAGATGCTGCACGGGGCCTTCACCGACCCTTCCTTCCAATTCCCCGCGGGAGGCACCATCGACGATGGCCCGCGCTACGGCTGGCGCGGCTGTCATCTGGACGTATCCCGCCATTTCTGGGCCTTTGCCGAAGTTCTGCGCGTGCTCGACATCCTCGCATGGCACAAGATGAACCTGTTCCACTGGCACCTGACCGATGACGAAGGCTGGCGCGCGGAAATCAAGGCCTATCCCGAACTGACCTCCACCGGGGCCACACGCGGGGCCGACCTGCCGGGCATGCCCCCGCAACTGGGCGACGGCCCGGGCCAAACCGGGGGTTACTACAGCCAGGATCAGATGCGCGCCGTGGTGGCCCATGCGGCGGCCTTGGGGATCGAGGTGATGCCCGAAATTGAAACGCCGGGCCACGCGGCCTGCGTGCTGGCCGCCCTGCCCTTTCTGGTGGACCCGGACGAGCCGCCTGACAGCTATCATCCGGTGCAGGGGTATCCGAACAATTCGTGGAACCCCGGCATGCCGGAAACCTTTGTCGTTCTGGAAAAGATCATCGACGAATTGTGCGGCATCTTCCCCTCGCGCCATTTTCACATCGGCGGCGACGAGGTGGCGCGCAACGCCTGGCTCGACAGCCCGAAAGCGCGCGTGCTGATGCAGCGCGAAGGCCTGTCGGGCACCGATCAGCTGCAAAGCTGGTTCCTGACCCGGGTCAAGGCGATGCTGACGGCGCGGGGCAAAGTGCTGGTCGGCTGGAACGAGGTGGCGCATGGCGGCGGTGTGCCACCGCAAGACACGCTCCTGATGGCGTGGGAAACACCCGAGGTCGGGATCGAACTGGCCAAGGCCGGGTATGACGTGGTGATGACGCCCGGGCAGGCCTATTATCTCGATATGGTGCAAGGCCCTGGCTGGCTGGAAAACGGCGCGGGCTGGGCGGGGCCGGTGCCCCCCGAAAAGACCTACGCGTATGAGGCAGAGGGCGATTTCCCGGCCGATCTGCGCCACCGCATGCGCGGCATTCAGGCTTGCATCTGGTGCGAACATTTCACCAGCAGGGACTGGTTCAACGATCTGGTCTTTCCCCGCCTGTCCGCCGTGGCCGAAGCGGCCTGGACCCTGCCGGAAAACAAGGATTGGCTGCGCTTTGCCGCGCAGGCCCGCCTGCATCCCACCCTGTAATTTCTGGAACCCGCACTCATGCGTATCGCCGTTGGTGGCATCCATACCGAATGTTCCACCTATTCCCCCGTTCGGATGCAGACCGAAGATTTCCGCGTGCTGCGCGGTGATGCCCTTACCGCGCACGACTATTTCGCCTTCCTTCGCGATTACCCGGCCACAGCCATCCCCCTGTTTCACGCCCGTGCCGTACCCGGCGGGCCCGTGGCGCGCGCAACCTATGACGCGTTCAAGGCCGAATTTCTGGACCGCCTCACGGCTGCCCTGCCGCTGGACGGCGTCTACCTCGCCCTGCACGGCGCGATGAAGGTAGACAGCCTCTGGGATGCCGAAGGCGACTGGATTTCCGCCGTGCGCGCCGTGGTCGGCCCCGATATCCCGATCGCCGTCAGCTATGACCTCCACGGCAACGTCAGCCAAAGGATCGTCGATCAGATCGACATTTTCGCCGCCTACCGCACTGCCCCCCACATCGACGTGACCCAAACCATGCGCGCCGCTTATGCCATG
>JANMDH010000160.1:0-8411 GCA_031376195.1 Gemmobacter sp.
GCATGATCGAATCGATGACGCTGTCAAAAACTCTGACCTACCTGCCTTGCTGGCAAACTTCGACAACAAGGGCTTACTCGCTCTAGCAGCGAAGCATCTCAAAAATACCAACAAGAGGGAATTCGAAAACTGGCTGACACGCGCGATGCGGGATCCGGCCGCCGAAAAACTCAAATCCGCAATCAGCAAAGTCCTACCAGAGGTCACACCAAAGTGAGTCCTGCGCGAGTCCACAGCTTTCCAGTTCGCGACCAAGATGCCAACATCCCTAGAACGGTTGCAGGGACCCGACAGAAGCGGGGTGCGTATTCATTTGCCTTCATAAAGCCAGAGTATGTTGCACATTCCCCCCACCCCAAACCCAAAAAAACCCTATCTCCAATACCCCCACAAAATCAACCCCTTACAGACCTTGCACGCGTGCAAGCCCTTCCCCCGGTTCCACTCCAGAACCGGGGGCACCCCGTCAGGCCACCAGCTTTTCCATGATCGCCCGGTCCCCCTCAACCGTCCGCAGCCGGGCGGGGCGGGATTTGCAGCGGTCTACCCAGTTGCGGATCAGGGGGTCATCGGGGGTCGCGTCGCTGAACCAGGCATAGGGGGAGTGGACCAGCAGGTCGGCGGCGGAGTAGTGGTCGCCCAGCAGCCAGGGGCCTTTTTGCAGGGCGGCTGAAAGACGGGCGGTCACCTCGGCGTGGCCCCGGAACGTGGCGGTCAGGGCGGGATGGGAAAGTTGGGCATAATCCAGCACCAGCACGGGTTCCATGACGCCCTGATACCAGCTGAGCCAGCTGACGTAGGCCCCCCATTCCGGCGTGCCGACGGCGGGGGACAGTCCGCTGTCGGGGAACATCGTGGTCAGATGCAGGATGATCGCGCCCCGTTCAGTGATGACCTGACCGTCGTGGACCAGCACGGGAACCTTTCCTTCGGGATGGGGGTTGAGCGGATCACGACGGCCGCTGCCATTCTGACGCGGGATATCGACGATGCGTGTCTTGACCCAGTTAGTGATGCCCATGTCGTCGATCAGGCTGACGACGGCAGAGGACCGGCTGTTGGGGGCGTGGAAGAGGGTGAGCATGATTTGTCCTTTCAAGGATGCGATGGGGGCAGTATGCTCTGGCAGTCCTGTCAGTTTCCGTCAGGAGGAATGATGGCCCGTGCAGACCGCCTGATGCGTCTTATCGAAGCGATGCGCCGCCTGCCGCAGCCGGTTACCGCTGCGCGGCTGGCGGGCGAAACGGGGGTGTCGGAACGGACCTTGTACCGCGACATTGATACGCTGCGGGCGGGTGGCGCGTTGATTGATGGTGCGCCGGGGTACGGCTATATCCTGACCGAAGACCCGGCCCTGCCGCCGCAGATGTTTACCCAGCTGGAAGTGGAAGCCCTGGTGCTGGGTCTGGCCGAGGTGCGGCTGGTGGGCGATGTCGGGCTGGCAGTCGCGGCCAATGCGGCGATGGGGAAGATAATCGCCAGCCTGCCGGAACGTGTTCAGCGACAGGCAATTTTTGCGGTGAGCCAGGTCTACCGGTTCGAAAAACGAACCCCCGCGCCCGCGCATCTGTCAGTGATCCGCGAGGCGTGCTGGCAGGAAATTGCGCTGGACATGACCTATGAGGACAAGGAAGGGGCGCGGACCGAACGGCGGATTTACCCGCTGTCGGTGATTTTTCTGGATCATTCGCTGATGTGTCTTGGCTGGTGTTGCCTGCGGCAGGATTTCCGGCGTTTTCATCTGGGCGCGATGACCGAAGTGCGCCTGTCCGACGAAAGCTTTCGCCCCCGTCGGGTGCCCTTGTTGCGGGAGTTCATGTCAAAGATGAAAGCGGGATAGCCGCAGGGGCCATCCCGGGTTTACGTATCCAGATGCTGCACGTTCAGCGCGTTCGCTTGGATGAATTCGCGGCGGGGTTCGACGACATCGCCCATCAGTTTGGTAAAGATGTCGTCGGCATCGGCGAGATCATTCACCGTTACCTGCAGCAATGTCCGCGCCTCGGGGTCAAGAGTGGTTTCCCAAAGCTGTTCCGGGTTCATTTCGCCCAGACCTTTGTAGCGTTGCAGCGACAGGCCCTTTTCGCCTTCGGCGAGGATCGCCTTCAGCAGGTCGATTGGGCCATGGATGACCTGATCGCGGTCTTTGCGCACCAGACGCGACGGGTTGGCATAGGTGTCGCGCATTGGTGCGCTGGCCTGCGACAGACGCCGCGCCTCGCCCGAACGCAGGACTGCGCCGTCCAAGGTGCGCAACTCTTCCACCCCGCGCAGGATGCGGGACAGGCGGATGCCGTGATCCTGTGTGATCCGGCCCGTCCAGCCCTTTTCATATTCCAGCGCGACCGCATCCAGCCGCTGAGCCACCGTATCGGCCACCTTCTGCAGATCGGCATCCGCCTGACCTGCATCGAATGCGCCGGCAAGGGCGGCCTGTTCCAGAATGCCGCGCGGGTAATGCGTTGGAAACGCATCCAGCACACGCCGGAACTGACGTGCGGCCTCGACCACGCGGGCGAGGTCAGCCCCGGCGATTTCTTCGCCGGACCCAAGGCGCAGAACTGCCCCGTCAACGCCCATCTGGATCAGGTAATCTTCGAGCGCGGACTGGTCTTTCAGATACACTTCGGACTTGCCACGCGCGACTTTGTATAGGGGCGGCTGCGCGATATAAAGATAGCCCCCTTCGATCAGTGCAGGCATCTGGCGGAAGAAGAACGTCAGCAGCAGCGTACGGATATGCGCGCCGTCCACGTCGGCATCTGTCATGATGACAACCTTGTGGTAGCGCAGTTTCTTGATGTCGAACTCATCCCGCCCGATGCCGGTGCCCAAGGCGGTGATCAGGGTGCCGATCTCGGCGCTGCCCAGCATGCGGTCGAACCGGGCGCGTTCCACGTTCAGGATTTTCCCGCGCAGGGGCAGGACGGCCTGATTGGCGCGCGAACGGCCCTGTTTGGCCGACCCGCCGGCGCTATCGCCTTCCACCAGAAAGATTTCCGACTTTGCCGGATCGCGTTCCTGACAATCGGCCAGTTTCCCCGGCAGCGATGCCACATCCAGCGCTGTCTTGCGCCGGGTCAGATCGCGCGCCTTGCGTGCCGCTTCGCGCGCGAGCGCCGCCTCGATGATCTTGCTGACGATGATCTTGGCATTCCCGGGATTTTCTTCGAACCATTCGGCCAGCTTTTCGTTCACCAGATTTTCCACGGCCGGGCGCACTTCAGAACTGACCAGCTTGTCCTTGGTCTGCGACGAAAACTTCGGGTCCGGCACTTTCACCGACAAGACGCAGGTCAATCCTTCGCGGGCGTCATCCCCGGTGAAGTCGATCTTTTCCTTTTTCGCGATCCCGCTCGACTGTGCATAGTTGTTGATCGTCCGCGTCAGCGCGCCGCGAAAGCCCGCCAGATGCGTGCCGCCATCGCGCTGCGGGATGTTGTTGGTGAAGGGCAGCACCATTTCGTTATAGCTGTCGTTCCACCACATCGCGACCTCAACCACGATGCCTGCGCGTTCGCCGATCACATAAATCGGTTCCGGCATGATGGAGGATTTGGACCGATCAAGGTATTTCACATATTCCCGGACGCCGCCTTCATAGAACAGTTCGGTATGCAGGGTTTCCGCCGGGCGTTCATCTTCGATGATGATCCGAACGCCGGAATTGAGGAAGGCGAGTTCGCGCAGGCGGTTTTCCAGCGTCTTGAACTGGTAATCGAGGTTGGAAAACGTGCCTTCGGGGATATTGGTCTTGGCTGATGCCAGAAACCGCACTTCCGTGCCGCGCATGCCGGGGGCGGGGCCGACCGGATAAACATGCACCACGCAGTCGCCATGTTCAAACCGGGCGCGATATTCCGTGTCGTCGCGCCAGACGGTCAGCTCGAGCCATTCCGACAGCGCGTTGACGACCGACACGCCGACGCCGTGCAGACCGCCCGAAACTTTGTAGGCATTGCCGCTGTCATCGGTGTTGTTGAATTTGCCACCTGCGTGCAGCTGGGTCATGATGACCTCGGCCGCGGAAACGCCCTCTTCCGCGTGGATGCCAACGGGGATGCCGCGCCCGTTGTCGCGCACGGAAACAGAGTTGTCGGCATGGATTTTCACAGTGACGGCGGTGGCGTGACCGGCCAGCGCCTCATCAATGCCGTTGTCGACGACTTCATAGACCATATGGTGCAGACCCGACCCATCGTCGGTGTCACCAATATACATCCCGGGACGCTTGCGAACTGCCTCTAACCCTCGGAGAACTTTGATGGAATCGGCGCCGTACTCTTCCGGCTTTTTGGCATCTTCGGCCATGCGTGGGGAACCCCTTTGGTTGCACACGATTTATAGCGGTTGGGGTGGGGAATGTCACGTCTCGGACACAAGATTTTGTGGTCAGGTCAGCAGGATTGCAAAGCCGACGCAGATCAGCAGCACACCAGAGCCGATGTTGATTTTATGGACACTTTCGGGTGAAGAAACCAGCCGCCGCGCGCGGTCCACAAAGAGGGCGAGCAACAGATTTCCAAGGAGTGGAATAAGGGCAGAGACGAACAGGATCACACCGATGTCTGCAGCATTGATCCGGCCAAGATCAAAGAAACCGGGCAGGACGCCCATGTAGAACAGGATGGCCTTGGGATTGCCCAGAACCGCAGCGACGCCCGTCAGGAAGCCGGGCAAAAGACCGGGTTTCGTGAGGCGGGCATTGGTGGAAAGGGCGGCGGCAGGTTTGCGAATCAACAGAATGCCCATCAGTGCGAAGGTAAAAGCGGCAGTCCAGCGCAAGGCGATCAGAAAATCACTGTAGACCGAAAGGATCCAGGACAGGCCGAAGATCGCGCAAAGCGGCCAGATCAGATCGCCGAGGACGACGCCGACGGCCAGCGGCCAGGCAGACGCAAAGCCGCCAGCCAGTGTGCGGGCGATGATGGCAACCCAGACGGGGCCGGGAACGGCCCAAAGCAGGGTCATCCCCCCCGCATACAACAGTAGATCATAAGCCGTGATGGTCATGTAAAGATCAGACTCCCATCAGCCGCGCAAGGCCGGAGCGGACCCATCGCCACTTACTGGACATCATGAACAGGGTTGGCCCGATGTCCTGAATACACATCCCAAAGCATCTTTTCCGAACACTTTTCCGCAGTGCCGCCCGCTGCCAGCGCAGCCCCGAACGCGGTATCAATTTCCACCACGGTGGCAAGATCGGCCCGCCCGAACAGACCCGGCACGCAGGCATGAATCTTATGGAACGCAACGCGTCGCTGCTTGCGATATTCCATCCAGCCACGCCGTGCCCGAAATGCCTTTGCAGCGGATAGATCGGACAAGCCAAGGGGATCATGGCCAGGCGTTGCGGTGTCATATCGCCCCCTCTGAAATCCGGCTTTCACCGTCTTCATCTGCGACGGCAAACGTCTGCGCCCGCGCGCCCAGGCTGTCGAACAGCCCGGGTTCCGTGCCGGTCATGATCGCCTGCGCCCCCATCGCGCAAATCTCGTCATACAGTGCCGCCCTGCGTCCCGCGTCCAGATGGGCCGCCACCTCGTCCAGCAACAGGATCGGGGCCGCCCGCAAATCACCTGCCAGCGCCCGTGCATTCGCCAGAATGAGGCTGATCAGCAGTGCCTTCTGCTCCCCCGTCGAACACTGGTCCGCCGCCACGCCCTTGGCCGCATAGACCGCCCGCACATCCGCGCGGTGCGGCCCCACGAGGGTGCGCCCCGCCGCCATATCGCGCCTGCGGCCGTCGGCCAAGGCCTGCGCCAGATCACCCTCGAACCCGCCCTCGCCCGCATCGATCCAAAGATCGGCCTGCGGAAAGGCGGTTTCCGCCCCTGCCTGCACGGCCATCAGGCGCGCCACGGCCCCGGCCCGGTTTGCCATCATCAGCGCCCCCGCCAGCGCCATCTGCCCTTCCAGCGCGGCATACCAGTGCGGATCGCCGACCTGATCCTTGAGCAGGCGGTTCCGATCCCGCATCGCCTTTTCATAGCCCAGCACCGCCTCGGCATGGTCCGGCACGAAGCTCATCGTCATCCTGTCCAGAAACCGCCTGCGCCCTTCGGCCCCTTCGGTCCACAGGCGATCCATTGACGGCACCAGCCACAGGATGCGCAGCACCCGCCCCAATGCCGTCTGTGTCGCCGCTTTTCCATTGATCCGGACGGCCCGCGCGTCCCCGCCCTCGGCCCAGGTTTCGATCTGATGGCCCGCCCCCGGCCCCAGCGCATCGGCCGTTACTTTCCAGCCCAAGGCTTCGGGCCGGCGGGCAATTTCGGCGCCCGCCGCCCGACGCAAGCCGCGCCCCGGCGACAGCAGCGATACCGCCTCCAGCACATTCGTCTTGCCGGCCCCGTTTGGCCCGTAGATTGCCACAGGCCGCCCGTCCAACCCCAATCGCGCTGCCCGATGGCTGCGGAAATGCGACAGCGTCAGGCTGGTAATGGCAAACGCACCCACGCCATGCCTTTCATCTTTGTGAAAATATCCTACGGGGGTCCGGGGGTGTGAAACCCCCGGCCTTCGCCACTTAGACCCGCATCGGCATCACGACATAGACAGCACTCAGGTCGTTCCCTTCGCGCATCAGGGTCGGATCGCCTGAGGAATTGAATAGGAACACCGCATTTTCCCGGTCTACCTGGCTTGCGATTTCCTGCAGGTATTTCGCGTTGAACCCGATTTCCAGCGGTTCATCCGAATAGGCCACGGCCAGCTCTTCCTCGGCCGCGCCGGAATCCGGCGCGTTCACCGACAGCACCAGACGGTCTTCATCCAGCGACAGTTTCACTGCGCGTGACCGTTCCGATGAAACGGTCGCCACCCGGTCCACCGCCTTCACGAATTCAGCCGCGTCCACTTCCAGCCGCCGTGTGTTCCCTGTCGGGATCACCCGAGTATAATCCGGGAAGGTGCCGTCGATCACCTTGGATGTCATGGAAATCACCGGGGTTGCGAACCGCACCTTGGTTTCCGATACCGACACGGCAATCGTTGCATCATCGTCATCCAGCAGCTTGCGCAATTCGTTCACCGTCTTGCGCGGCACGATCACCCCCGGCATGCCACCCGCGCCGTCCGGCAAGGGGGCGTCGATCCGCGCCAGCCGGTGCCCGTCCGTTGCCACACAGCGCAGCACTTGCGCCCCGCCTTCGCCCGTCGCGACATGCATGTAGACGCCGTTCAGGTAATACCGCGTTTCTTCCTGTGAGATCGCAAATTTCGCCTTATCGAACAGCCGCCGCAGGATCGGGGCCGGGGCTGCAAAATTCGTTGTGTATTCCGACGATGCCATCACCGGGAAATCTTCGCGCGGCAGGGTCGCCAGATTGAACACCGACCGTCCCGCCGTCACTGTCAACCGCCCCGACGCCCCGTCCTCGACCAGGCTGACCAGCGCGCCGTCGGGCAGTTTGCGCACGATTTCATGCAGCATCACCGCCGAAACGGTCGTCGCCCCCGGCCGTTCCACGACTGCCGGGGCGCGGTCCACCACTTCGATGTCGAGGTCGGTTGCGCGGAAACTGATCTGCGCGCCTTCCGCCTCGATCAGCACGTTGGCGAGGATCGGGATCGTTGCCCGCCGTTCGACCACCGACTGCGCCTGCCCGATGGCCTTGAGCAGTGCTGCCCGTTCAATGCTGATTTTCATCCCCGTCACCCTTTTTGCCCGGCCTGTCTGGTGGGACAGCGAAATTACCCGGTTTCCACCGACCCGCAAGCCTTTTCGGGACATTCCGCTGCTTTGCCGGGGGCGTCAAGGGCGGGGGGTGTTTGTCGAGCCTATCCGCCGGGTTGAAATGGAGTGCCACCAGGGGTCTTGCACGCGTGCAAGGGTAGATAAAGTATTGAAATAATTGTATTTAGTCAAAACGCAGATTTGCAACTGAGGGCGTATCACGCATCCTTATGGTCTTGCGCCGGGGCCTTGGCTTTGGAAAGTCCACGCCCCGGGTCACGGCCGGGGCGACGAGGCTTTGCCCCGCCGCTTTTTCCCCTGCGCCAGCAGTGGGGCCACCATCGCCTCATACAACCCGAACAGATGTTCAACGCGTTCGCGGTCCGACGCGAAACCTGCGGGGCGGTAGAGTTTGTCGACGGCGCGGTCCAGATCGGAGTGGGCCTTGCGCAGGTTCGGGGGCATCGTGTCGGGGTCATAAAGATCGGCCAGGGTCGCCCCCGGATGGGCGGTGCGCGCGTCGAGGACGGCTTGTGCGAGTTTGGGGAGGTTGGGCGAGGCGTTCAGCTTTTCCATCCAGCCGGGGGGAAGGGGGAAGGTGTTGTAGACAAGGCCGATGGAGTAGCGGTAGTCGGACTTCAGCCGCCCGCCGATGTGGCGGAGCCAGGACATGTGCATGGCGGAGGTGAGGAGGGCAAAGTCGGTGAGGGTTGCGTCGGGAAGTATTTGG
>JANMDH010000173.1:0-2307 GCA_031376195.1 Gemmobacter sp.
CACCCTGCCGGATGATTGGCGCATGGACGTGAACCGTGGCGCAACTGCCATTTTCCCGATCAAATCCACCGACCTGCCCGCCTTCAAAGGCCGCGCCCTGGGGGCAAGGCTGGCCGAACTGGAACAGGCATGGATTGCATCGGGGTTTGCACTGACACGTGCGCAGATGCTTACAGAAGTCGATAAATAAAAGCAGGTTGTGAATATACACGACGTGGGTGCAATTTTGGCATTTTGTTAAGATTATCGTAACACTTAATGTGTGAAATTGCTGCTAGAAGGATGACGAACACTATACTTCGCATCTTGAAAACATATATGCAAAGCATGGCTGCGAGAATGATAGTTGTTCGCAGGCAGAATTTATGCAGGTTGAGAAACCAAGTTTGCCGATAAGGGGGGATGAAATGATGGTTGAAAGTACTGCGTCTGTTTCCCCTGCTGGGATTTCCCGTTGGTTTGTAAACGCGACAGACCGCGATTCCGGCGAAGCGACAACCCACCTCAAAGTGCAAAAACTGGTCTACTATGCGCAGGCATGGTATCTTGCCAACTTTGACCGGCCATTGTTCCAAGAAGATATGCAAGCTTGGACCCATGGGCCGGTGACGCCCAGCGTCTATGATAAATACAAGGGCAAATGTTTCGATTCACTTCCGCCAGAGGGTGCGGTTCGTTTGCCAGACGGTTTGGAACCATTTCTGAACGCTATCAAGGAACAGTATGGTCAGTTTACAGCTAAACACCTCGAAAAAATGACACATGACGAGGATCCGTGGCGTTTGACACGCGCTGGCCTTCCGCTGGAAGCGCGCTGCACCAAGCCAATCGACAAGCTGATGATCAGAAATTTCTATGCGGCACGAATTGGCAGAAAAGAACTCAAATCACTTCCGCATTGAGAGCGGGCAGAAATCCGCCGTTTTGACGGTGGATGCAGCGCGTCTGGACGTTGTGTCGGACGGTTGCGTGAATGTCTGCATGAAGTATTTTCAGCGCCAGTTTGAGTGTCTTTCGCACTGGCAGAAAGCGGAACTCCAGGCACTTTCGGCCTGGGTTGAGAAGATGAGCAAGCGGACGCCCACACAAGTAAAATCGACAACTAAGACATGTCACAGGCACGAAGGGGGTCGGAAACGTCCTTTGCCATTGGGGTTGAGCCCCGACAACGATGTATATGGATTAGATGTCGGCACAAAGCAGCGTGTTCACGGGGTCTTTTCCGGAGATAACTTCTTTCTGGTGTGGCTGGATCGCGAACACAGGTTTCACAAGTAGCCCCCCGCCTTTCCCTTCCCCCCAAACTGTCCTATATCCGACTTCTCACCACTGATGAGGCGAATCCCGTGCTGCGGTTTTTCGAAAGCCTCGTGGACCCGTATGGCCCTTACGAGCGTACAGACACGCCGCCCCGGCGGTTGTGGCCCTTTCTGGCGGATTACATACGCCCCTTCCGGGGGGTGTTTGCTGTCACAGCCGTAACAGCCGTCGTCGTCGCCAGCTTTGATGTGGTGTTGATCTGGTATGTGGGCCGATTGGTTGACTTGTTGGGCACAGGCACGCCGCAGGCCGTGGTCGCCGCCCATTGGCCGGAATTCGCGATTGTCGCCTTCATCATTCTGATCGTGCGGCCTGTCGTGGGCGGTGTGCATGTCGCCCTGCTGCACAATACCATCCTGCCAAATTTTGGCACCATGATCCGCTTTCGCGCGCACAACCATGTCTTGCGCCAACCCGTCGGCTGGTTCGAATCCGATTTCGCAGGCCGCATCGCCAACCGCATCATGCAAACCCCGCCCGCTGCGGGCGAGGCGGTTTTTCAGACCTTTGATGCCGTCGCCTTTGCCTTCGTCACCATTCTCGGGGCCGGGGCCATCCTCGGGGATGCCGACCCCCGTCTGATCCTGCCGCTGGCCGTCTGGTTCATCCTCTATGCC
This sequence comes from Gemmobacter sp., assembly GCA_031376195.1. Taxonomy (GTDB): domain Bacteria; phylum Pseudomonadota; class Alphaproteobacteria; order Rhodobacterales; family Rhodobacteraceae; genus JANPIX01. The sequence goes on from JANMDH010000173.1 coordinate 1,938, forward strand.
CTGCTTGTCCGCTGGACCCTGCGCCGCGCTGGCCCTGCCGCCACGGCAAGCTCAGACGCACGCTCCGCCGTCACGGGCCGCGTGGTCGACGCCTATACCAACATCCATTCAGTCAAATTATTTGCGCATCATGACCGCGAAATCGACTATGCCCGCGAATCCATCGAAAAGGCCCGCACCACGTTCTTCACTGAAATGCGCATCATCACCAAGATGGACGTGATGCTCACCTGCCTGAACGGCGCGCTGATCGTGTCGGTTACCGGCTGGGCCCTGTTCCTGTGGTATGGCGGGCAGGCGAGCGTCGGAACCGTCGCAGCCGCAACCGCACTGGTCCTGCGCCTGAACAACATGACCTACTGGATCATGT
>JANMDH010000203.1:0-3216 GCA_031376195.1 Gemmobacter sp.
CATGTGGGCCACCACGTCGCTGGTACAGAACCTCGGCGTCGTGACCGAAGGCATGGAAACCATCGCCCAGCCCGTTCTGCTGGTGGACCGCCCTGCCGCCAAGTCCTTGGCCCTGACCGAAGGCCGCATCGAACTGCAAGGCCTGTCGCATCACTACGGGCGCGGCTCGGGCGGTCTGGATGCGATCGATCTGGTGATCAACCCTGGGGAAAAGATCGGCGTTGTCGGGCGCTCCGGTGCGGGCAAATCCACCCTCGTCAAACTCATGCTCCGCTTTTACGACGCCGAAGGCGGGCGCATCCTGATGGACGGTCAGGACATCGCCCGCGTTACCCAAGACAGCCTGCGCCGCGTCATCGGCATGGTCCAGCAGGACAGCAGCCTGTTGCACCGCTCCGTCCGCGACAACATCCTTTATGGCCGCCCCGACGCGTCCGAGGCCGACATGATGCTCGCCGCCCGGCGGGCCGAGGCGGACGCCTTCATCGCCCAGTTGGAAGATCCCGAAGGCCGCACCGGATATGACGCCCACGTCGGCGAACGCGGCGTCAAATTGTCCGGCGGTCAGCGCCAGCGCATCGGCCTGGCCCGCGTCATCCTGAAAGACGCCCCGATCTTGATCCTGGACGAAGCGACGAGTGCGCTCGACAGCGAGGTTGAGGCCGCCATTCAGGAAACGCTCTACGGCGTCATGCAGGGCAAGACCGTCATCGCCATCGCCCACCGCCTGTCCACGATTGCCGCGATGGACCGCATCGTCGTGCTGGATGCAGGCCGCATCGCCGAACAGGGCAGCCATGCCGAATTGCTGGCCCGGCCAAACGGGCTATATGCCCAGTTCTGGGCGCGTCAATCCGGCGGGTTCATCGGATTGGACGCCGCCGAATGAGTGGACTTCGCAGCATCGGCTCAGCCATCGACGCCTTTCGCCCCGCCGAAGGTGCGCCCCCGCAAACCCTGTCGGCCTTCATGAAATGGTGCCTCAAGGGTTCCTGGCCCATGCTCTGGCTCGCCTTCATCGTGTCCTCCATCACCGGCAGCATGGAGGTGGTCAGCGCCCTCATCCTCGGCTGGGTCATCGACGCCGCCTTGTCCCAGGGGGCCGCCAACTTCTTCACCGACAGCTTCTGGCTTCTGCTGTCCTTCGTCGTCTTCTACCTCCTCCTCCGCCCCCTTGCCTTTGCCGCCTCCGCCGCCACCAACTCCATCATCGTCGGCCCCAATGTCATGCCCCTTGTCCTGTCCCGCCTCCATCGCTGGACCCTCGGGCAGGCTGTCACCTTCTTTGACAATGATTTCGCCGGCCGCATCGCCCAGAAACAGATGCAGGCCGCCCGCGCCGTCACCGATGTCGCGACCGAAGTCATCAACACCGTCGCCTTCGCCCTTGCCTCCGTTATCGGCTCCGTCATCTATCTTATCGCCGTCGATGCCCGCATCGCCCTCGCCCTCGCCGTCTGGCTCGTCGCCTATCTCGCCCTCATCAAATTCTTCATGCCCCGCATCAAGGTCAACTCCGCCGCCCGCGCCTCCTCCCGCGCCATGGTCTCGGGGCAGGTCGTCGACACCATCACCAACATCAAAACCGTCAAACTTTTCGCCCATGCCGCCTATGAAGATCGCGTCGCCCTCGACGCCATGCAGGTCTTCCGCGAAAAATCCCTTGATTTCGGCGTCATCTCCACCTGGTTCCGCATGGCCCTGATGACACTCGCTGGCGTCCTGCCCGTCCTCCTGATCGGCGGCACCCTCTGGATGTGGTCCAACGGCGCTGCCACACCCGGCGAAATCGCCGCCGCCGGGGCCATTTCCATGCGCATCGCCCAGATGTCCGGCTGGGTCAGCTTTACCCTCATGTCCATCTACACGAGCGTGGGCGAGGTTGAAGACGGCATGCGCACCCTGTCCATCCCCCACAACCTCGCCGACGCCCCCGGTGCCATCGACCTGCCGCGTGTCGCGGGGGAAATCCGCTATGACAATGTCACCTTCGGTTACGGCCACGGACGCGCAGGCGTCAAGGACATCAACCTCACCATCCGCGCTGGTGAAAAGTTAGGCATCGTCGGTGCCTCCGGGGCGGGGAAATCCACCCTCGTCTCCCTTCTTCTGCGCCTTTATGATGCCGAACAGGGCCGCGTATCGGTCGATGGCCACGATGTCCGCGATATCACGCAGGAATCCCTGCGCCGCCAGATCGGCATGGTTACCCAGGAAACCGCCATGTTCAACCGCTCTGCCCGCGACAACATCCTGTATGGAAAGCCCGGCGCCGACGACGCCGCCATGATCGCCGCCGCCAAATCGGCCGAGGCGGATGGCTTCATCGCCCAGATGGTCGATCACACCGGACGCACCGCCTATGACGCCTTCCTTGGCGAGCGCGGTGTCAAACTCTCGGGGGGTCAGCGTCAGCGCATCGCCCTTGCCCGCGCCTTCCTGAAAGACGCCCCCATCCTTGTCCTGGACGAGGCGACAAGTGCCTTGGACAGTGAGGTAGAGGCGAACATCCAACAGGCCCTGAACCGCGTCATGCAGGGCAAGACGGTTCTCGCCATCGCCCACCGCCTGTCCACCATCGTCGCGATGGACCGCATCGTCGTGCTGGATCAGGGCCGCATTGTCGAGGATGGAAATCACGACGCCCTGCTCGCCAAGGGCGGCCTTTACGCCCGATATTGGGCGCGCCAGTCCGGCGGCTTTATCGGCGTCGATGCCAGGGAAGCTGCCGAGTGACCCTGACTATCGAACGCATCGGCCATCTGGGCGACGGCATCGCCCAAGGTCCGCAGGGTGCCGTCTTCGTCCCCCAGATGCTGCCAGGTGAGGTTGTCACCGGCGACCTTGCGGGCGACCGCCTGCTCAACGCCAGGATCATAACCCCCAGCACCGACCGCGTGAAACCGCCCTGCGCCCATGCCCGCGCCTGCGGCGGCTGTCTGATGCAGCACGCAAGCGACGCCTTCGTGGCCGACTGGAAAACGGGCATCATCACAGGCGCGCTGGCAGGGCAGGGCCTGTCCGCGCCCCTGCGCCCCATCCTCATCTCGCCCCCCCGCAGCCGCAGGCGCGCCACCCTTTCCGGCAAACGCACCAAGGGCGGGGCCATGATCGGCGTTCACGGGCGCGCTTCCGATACGCTCGTTCAGGTGCCGCATTGCCAACTCCTCCATCCCGATCTGATGGCCACCTTCCCCGCGTTGGAGGCGCTGGTGA